>JAGREL010000270.1:0-2857 GCA_020446575.1 Novosphingobium sp.
AGTGGAACCTGCCGTTCTATCCCGATACCTGGGACGGTTATCCCTGGGCGCGCGAGCGGCTCTACGACCTCAGCCGCAAGGCCGGCGCCGGCGACCTGATCTTCCTCACCGGCGACAGCCACAGCTTCTGGGCCAACCGGCTCGCCGACGCGCAGGGCCGCCCGGCCGGGATCGAGCTCGGCACCGCCGGCATTTCCTCACCCGGCGACTTCATCAGCTCCGGCTTCGGGCCGGACGTTTCGCGCAAGCTGGACGAGGCCTTTGCCGAGCATATCGCCGAAGTGCTGTGGACCGACAACATGCATCAGGGCTACGTGCGCATCGAACTCGAACGGACTCGCGGACAGGCAAGCTTCGTCGCCGTCGACACGGTGCTCTCGCCGAGCTTCCGGGTCGAGACACTGCGCCGCTTCGCCTTCGCGCGGAAGGACGGCGCGGTCGACTACCTCTGAGCGCGAAGCGGCGTTATTCGCCCGCGCCGCTGGAGCTGCCGGCGCCGTCGCTCGCGCCTTCGCTGCCGGACTCGAGTTCGCTGTCCGGCAAAGTCACGGGAACCTTGGGCTCGTCCGGGTTTTCCTCGATCCACTCGCTCGACGGGGGCGTGGTGGCCTCGGCGCTCGGCGCCTGCTCGACTTCGCCGACGGGATTGCGGAACCAAGCGAGAATGACGATCAGCAGCAGGACAAGGATGATGATCCAGAACCACTTGCTGGTCGATTTTCCTCCGGGATTGGGATCGGCCACGATCGGACCTCCTCTCAGGTCGGTTGATGACTGTGCAGCCCCGGACATTGGGGCGCCCGCGCCCGGTTTCAAGGCCCCGCCCGACACGCTTGCCGCAAGGCAGCGCGGCAGGTAGACTTGGCCACGCAGCGGGAGCAAGCCCATGGAGCAGCACGATCTGAGCGGTCCGCCGGAGCAACCGGAGCCGAAGCCCGAAACGAGAAGCGAGCCCGCGGGCGGGTTCGATTTCAACCGGCCGACCGTCGTCAGCCTGCTTTACCTGTCCTCCTTCTTCCTCGGCATCACCGTGATCGTCGGCGTGGTGCTGGCCTACGTCTGGAAAGGCGAGCCGCACGCCGAGTGGGAAACCTCGCATTACGATTACCTGATCCGCACCTTCTGGATCGGCCTGATCGGAATAGTTGTCGGCTCGATCCTCATCCTCGCGCTGATAGGCTTGTTGATACTCCCCGCGATCGCGGTGCTGGTAATTGTGCGCTGCGTGCTGAGCATCGTCAACGCGCAGAAACAGGAGCCGATGCCCAATCCCGACACGTGGCTGGCCTGACCGGACCGCCCTCGCCCCGGTTGACGAAGTTGACAGTGTGTCGCCCTGCGATTTTGGCCTTTAATCCTCTGATTTTCGGTGGTTTTCTCCGGAAATCGGGCGGTTGACACTTCTGCGGTTCTAATTTTCTTCGCAGGTGAGCCGACAATGGCGCCGCCGGCAGTGTGGCAGGGTCTGACGGTGTAGGACAGAGGCCGGGCGCGCCATTTTGCCCACTCACCCGTCATCCCCGCGAAGGCGGGGACCCAGATAAGGGTGCGTCATGTTCGAACGGTGCCAGATCGAACTGCCGTGCCCAAGGCTCCCACAACGCATCGCACCCACCTCAGATAGCCCCCTGCCTGCCCGGAGGGCAGTTTATCCTGAGCGCCTGCCTCGGCAGGCAGCCGAAGGGCAGGGGCGACGGGGTCAGACCGCCACATCCTCGATCTGCGTGCGCGAGGCGCAGTTGTGGCAGAAGGCGTAATCGAACAGCGAACCCAGCACCCATTCCTGCCGCTCGACGTCCCACTCGGCCCAGGCATCGCGGGTGACGGTTTCGGAACGGCATCCCTTGCAGATCTTGCGGACCGGTGTGTCGGCCATGGTCAGTGCTCCCTTGTGACGCGGCCAAGATGGCAGGCACGCGCGGCGGGGCAAGATGGCCGGGCCCGTCATGCATCCGAAACGGACTAGGTAGTTTACCGGGGCAGTGGCGGCCCACCCCTAACCCCTCCCGCATGCGGGAGCCGGGACCACGTCCCGCCCAGAACTCCACTCCCGCTTGCGGGAGGGGCAGCGGAAATGGTCCATCTCCACGCTTCCGTCATTCCCGCGAAAGCGGGAACCCAGATCGCGGGCTTCGAAGTTGGCGGCGCGGTATGGAACTGGGTCCCCGCTTTCGCGGGGATGACGATTCAAGCGAACTACATCCGCGAGAAGATCTCCAGCGCCAGATCGATCCACAGGGCGAGCATGAACAGCACGCTGAGGACGAAGCCGATGCCGCGGTGGGCGGGGTTGTTGTAGGTCATGTGCACCGCGCTCTGGACGATGCGGCCGGCGACGTAGCCCCAGGCGAAGATCAGCACCCAGCCGGACACCGCGCCGAGGACGAAGGCAGTGAGGCAGCCGGCGTAGAACAGCGTGGGCATCTCCAGCAGGTTGCCGTAGTGGCGCGTGGCCGCGGTGGCGTATTCGGGCTCGGGCGGGCCGAGATGCGCGCGGTAGAAGTTCGGGTCCTGCCCCTCCTTGATCGCCCGCGCCCGCGCCGCGCCCATGCGGAAGAAGGCGACGAAGGTGATCAGCACGACCACCAGCATCGGCAGGAAGATATGCATCTGGTTTGCGACTTCTGGCATGTTCGTTCCCCCTATCGTTGGGCGGCCTCAGCCGCCGCGCGGGAGAATGGCCGATGTGGGGGGAAAGTGGAAGGGGGCAGCATCAAACGCCGTCGCCCCTGCGAAGGCAGGGGCCCAGATAAGGGCTCGATTGCATCGGGCAGTGCAAGATCGCAAGCCCACGCCAAGAAGCACCCGCAACCCATTCCATCAGCCTTAGATAGGCCCCTGCCTTCGCAGGGGCGAC
>JAGREL010000270.1:2890-3179 GCA_020446575.1 Novosphingobium sp.
TCTACATCATGACGAACGGCGCGCACGGCACGCTCTACATCGGCGTAACGGCCGACCTGCCGGTCCGCATCACCCAGCACCGCGACGGGCGGGGATCGGAGTTCTGCGCAAAACACGGCCTCACCCGCCTGATCTATGCCGAACGGCACGATGACATTCGAGACGCCATCGCTCGCGAAAAGGCGATGAAGAAATGGAAGCGCCAGTGGAAACTGCGCCTGATCCGCGAGCGCAATCCGGACTGGCGCGATCTTTATGACGACATCCAGACCGCGCGCTGACCCTCAGA
>JAGREL010000271.1 GCA_020446575.1 Novosphingobium sp.
GCTGCTTGTAGCCGATGATGCACCACGGGCACATGACGTCCGACCAGATGTCGATCCTGAGGTGGGCCGGCGCGTTCATCGGCTTGCCACCCACCAGCGCATCAGGTGGTTGGCAACGGCAAAGCGCGGCGGTGCCTGGAACGCCTTGCCTGCCTGTCCGGTCTCGATCGCCGTCACCGCATCGGCGATTTCATCGCGCGTGAACCAGCGCGCATCTTCCAGCTCGACTTCGTCGACGGTTATTGCGGGATCGTCGGCATAGGCATGGCAACCGATCATCAGCGATGAGGGGAACGGCCATGGCTGGCTGACGACGTAGGACACGTCGCGGACCGTCACGCCCGCTTCCTCGAGCGTTTCGCGCGCCACGGCTTCCTCGAGAGTCTCCCCCGGCTCGACGAAACCCGCGAGCGCCGAATAGCTGTGCGGCGGAAAACGCGGCTGGCGACCGAGAAGGATCGAGCCTTCATGCTCGACCAGCATGATCGTCACTGGATCGGTGCGCGGGAAATGCTCGGCACGGCAATTCTCGCTCATGCAGTTGCGCTGCCAGCCGCCCTTCGCGAGATGCGTCGGGCTGCCGCAGACTGCGCAGAAGCGATGTCTTGCATGCCAGCCGACAAGCGCGCGGGCGCCGCCATAAGTGGCCAGCTCGGAAGCTTCGAGAGCCTGCATCGCGGCCCACATGCCGGGATTGGCCGGCATGACGCTGCCTTTCAGCGCGGGCGGCACTTCTGCGAAATGACCGCGCCCGCCATTGAGCCCCAGGAAAACCAATTCGCTATCCGGAGCGGCATCGGCCAAAGGCCCCCACTCAAGCGTGCCCTCCGGCCCGATCACGGGGTCCAGTTCGTTCAGCCGAAGAAGCCGGGCGCTGCCGTTCATCAGCTGCCCGAGCGCATCCGGATCGGCGCGGACATGGTCGGCCCGATCGAGCCGCGATCCGGCAAAGGCGACGGTGGAAACGCTCATGTCCGGACCTCCATCAGCGCCAACACATCGGCTTTCAAGGCGTGCTGGAAGTCCGATAGCAGAGAATTGGCGTTGGGCGGCATGAACTGGACGAAGATGGAGGAACGAAGCCCGTGCTTCATATCGACCATGCCGACGGTGCCGGCTGCCCCGGCCCAGCCGAAAATGCCCGCTTCCGGCCCGATGCCGACCCTTCCACCCGCACCGAAATCGCTTTCCGGTCCGGCAATGGTCGGTCCTTGGACTCCCTCGGGCAGCAGATTGCCCGTCCCCACGCGCACGGCAAGCTCGCCCAGCACCCTTTCACCGCCGATTGTCCCGTAGTTTGCCAGCATGTGCAGGAAGCGATCGTAGTCGCGCGGACTGCTGACGAGGCCGGAACCGCCGCAGGGAAAGGGCGGCTTGTCGAGGAATATCGAGTCCGCGCCCTTGTCGATCGGGAAAAGCAGCTTGTCCGTTGCGGCGTAGTTGGTGGTGAGTCGTCCGGCTTCGGACCTGGGAACCTGAAAATAGGTGCTGTTCATGCCCGCAGGCTCGAAAATGCGCTTCTTCAGGAAGGCATCGAACGACATTCCCGAGACCACTTCGATCACCCGGCCCATCAGGTCCAGCCCCAGGCTGTAGCTCCATTTCGTGCCCGGTTCGTAGACCAGCGGCATTTCGGCAAGACGGTCTGCGAAGAGTTCAAGGCTCTGCACCGGCTTGCCGCGATCGAGACCGGGAACCGGGATGCGGCTGATCTGCCCGGCGATAACGCCCGCCTCCTCCATCGCTGCCTTGATCGGCCCTTGCTGGATGATCGTGTAGCCGAGCCCTGCGGTATGGGTGAGAAGGTTGCGGATCAGGATCGGCCTTTTCGCGGGCCTCAGATCGGTGATCGAGCCGTCGGGCGTCACCTGCACCTGCATATGCGCATATTTCGGCAGGATATCGGCAAGCGGCTGGTCGAGCCCGAGCCTGCCCTCGTCGATCAGCATCATCGCCGCCATGCCGGTGATCGGCTTGGTCATCGAATAGATGCGGAACAGGCTGTCGGGGGTCATTTCGTCGGCATCGGTAAAACCTTCGCTGCCGCGCGCGACATATTGCGCGTCGCGCCCCGGAAGGCCGAGCGTGGCGACCATGCCGGGAAACTTTCCCGGCCCGACCCAGCTTTCGATCACTCCGGTGACATTGGGCAACAGGTTCGGCTGCGAGGCGGCGAATGCCAGCTTCGGCATGAACGCCGCGCCGAGGCCAGCCATGGCACCCAGCCGCAGCAACTCGCGCCGGTGCAGCGCCGAACCCAAAGCCATCTGCCTGTCCGTCAACGATCTTCTCCCGTTCGGGCAACACCCAACCGCGCCGCCTTGGCGAACAGCGTCGGCAATCCCGCCTCCTCCAACCGATCAAGCGGCCACCATTCGCCGTCAGCGAGCCTAGCCCATTCGTCACCCGAATACAGGGCCAAGTGCAAGTCCAGCGCGAAATGGGTGAAGACATGGCTCACGACCCCGCCGGCGCGCCACGGCCCTTCGAGCGGCCCTTCGCCCGAACCGTCGCCGCGCGCGCTCCAGCCGTCGTCGGGCAGCGCGCGCATTCCCCCAAGCATGCCCTTGCCCGGCCGCCGCACGAGCCAGACCTGCTCGTCGCGCTCGATCCAGAAGGCCCGGCCGCTGCGTTGGGGCCTGGCCTTCTTCGCCGGCTTGACCGGATAGAGTTCCGGTTCTCCCTGCTGCCGCGCCTTGCAGCTCCCGGACAACGGACACAGCAGGCAGCGTGGATTGCGCGAGGTGCAGATGGTCGCACCCAGGTCCATCATCGCCTGCGCGAAATCGCCGGGCCGTTCGGCAGGCGTGATCTCGTCGGCCCGCTTGCCAATCGTCGCCTTGCCCCCGGGCAGCGGCTCGGCAATGGCGAAGAGGCGGGCGACGACACGCTCTACATTGGCGTCGATCACAACGGCGCGTTCGCCGAAAGCGATCGCCGCCACGGCTGCGGCGGTATAAGCGCCAAGGCCCGGCAGCTTGCGCAGCTCGGCTTCGCTGGCCGGGAATCGGCCGCCGCGCGCCGCGACTTCGCGCGCGCA
>JAGREL010000272.1 GCA_020446575.1 Novosphingobium sp.
CTATTTCGCCAACATCTCAGGGATGATCCCGGCGATGGACCCGAACTATGTTGACGATTTCTGGAGCAAGCCTGGGTATCTCGGCACCGATCCCGGCTCCAAGATCGGCGAGGCTCGCTTCAAGCACGATGCGACCGTTACCGGCGTGGAGGGCGGGCCACCCTTCCTGATCGAGCTGACCGAGGGGCCGGGCCGGGATTGCGCCGATGCGCACCTGATCGTGCTGAGCGGCGAAGCCCAGGGCAACAGTCTGCCGATCAAGCAGGTCGATGGAAAAACGGTGGCGCTGATCATGACTGCCGATCCAGCTGTCGCCGCCGCGATCAGGCCGGGCGATTCGGTGCGGATCGATAACGACTGGACTTTGGCACTGCAGACCTACCACCGGCATCAGGTGCCCGCCGATCCCAAGTATTACGGCTGGAACCAGTTTCGAGGTGAAGCCGGCACACCGATCTACCCGCAACGCGGCGTGATGGTCGGCACGGCCGGGACGACAAACTCGGCCGGTTCGATGCTGGAAGGGGACCACGACGGCAAGATGCTGATGCTCGCCGTGCTGCTCGATATCGACTCCTTTCCGTGGCAGGCCGACTGGTATCGCTCACAGGTGAAGGCAGCGAAAGGCGACGGTTTTGGAGAAAACTACGCCCTGTATTTCATCGACAACGCCCATCACGAAAACCCGATGCGGCCGATCCAGCGTGCCCATGCGATCAGCTATGGCGGCGCGCTGCAGCAGGCGCTGCGCGATCTTGCCGCCTGGGTGGAGAAGGGCGTGCATCCCGTAGACACCGTTTACACTGTGGCCGATACGCAGGTGCTGGTCCCCGCCAGCGCGGCCGAGCGCAAGGGCATTCAGCCGGTGATCGACCTGAAGGCCAACGGCAGTCTTCGCGCCGAAGTCGCCGTGGGTGAGCCGGTGAAGCTCACTGCCACGATCGAAGCGCCGCCGGGAGCAGGCAAGGTGGTGTCGGCGCAATGGGATCTGGAAGGCACGGGCGACTTGTCCGGTGCCGAACAGGTGGCATCGCCCGCCGAGCGCGTCAGCCTTAGTACGGAGCATAGCTATTCGCAGCCGGGAACCCGTTTCGCCGTATTGAGGGTTGCTTCCCAGCGTGAAGGCGATGCCGAGACACCCTACGCCCGGGTCCAGAACATCGCCCGCGTGCGAGTGGTGGTCAGCTAGGCCGGCCAGGCGAAGTCGAAAGCGGTTTCGCCGGTCTGCTCGCCTTCGGGCGAAAAGGTCCGTTCGATGATAGTGCCGACCCCTTGGTGGTCGATGGCGACGACGGTGCTGCAGCGTGTTCCGTAGACCGGGCTGCGGATGAACACCGGGGTTTCGGATGCTTCCTGCGGCACGTCCGATGGTTCTCTGGGATGCAGTCCGATATCGGCGATACTTTCATTGCCCAGCGCATCGAATAGCGGTTCGAATCCGATTGCATTCCCATTCAGCCAGTCGAGCAGCGCTGCCTTGAGTTGCAGCGTCTTCGGCCAGGGCTCATCGAGGGTGCCGTTCGACAGGCCGTAGATTCCGTGCGCGAGGTTCGTGCGGATATCGCGCGGGCGGTTGGACAGGAAGGTAGCCCGATCCGCGTCGGCAAGGATCAGGTTGAAAGGGTTGAAATCCCCGAGGGCCGCGCTTGCCGGATCGCCATAATCGCCGCTGCCGGTCAGCAGGTCGGTAACGAGTTGCCCGCGCGATTGCCGGTCGGGCGAGCGCTCGCCATAGCCGCGCAGGTTGGTGACCAGCGCGAAGCGGCTGCTGCCGGCCACGCCTAGCCAGGTTCCCCCCGATTGCAGGTCGCGTCCCGCAATGATGCCGCTGCCGTCGTCCCACGCGGCGAGCGCGGCGGCGGGACGGGTGTGGAACTCGTCGCGATTGCCGATGGCGACGAGCCGCCAGCGCTGGTGCGCCTGCCAGGCGATGGCGGCTACGCACATCAGATCAGGCCCTTGGCCTTGAGCGAGACATGCCCCTCGCGGCCGATGATGACATGATCATGCACGAGGATGCCAAGCAGCCGACCGGCCTCGGCAATACGGTTGGTGATCTGGATATCGGCGCGGCTGGGCTGGGGCGAGCCCGATGGGTGATTGTGCACCAGGATCAGCGCGGTCGCGCCGAGATCGAGCGCGCGGCGGATCACTTCGCGCGGGTGGATCGCGGCCTCGTCGATGGAGCCGTCGCCGACATGTTCGTCGTGGATCAGCATGTTCTGGTGGTTGAGATAGAGCACGCGCACGCGTTCGACGGTAAGATGCGCCATGTCGATAGTGAGGTAATCGAGCAGCGCCTGCCAGCTGCCCAGCACCGGCTGTTCGCGTACGCCGGAACGGGCGAGGCGGCGCGCGGCCAGCGCCACGATCTTGAGCGCGGCTGCACTGGTTTCGCCCATGCCGGGATGCTTGGCCAGCGCGGCCGGATCGGCATTGAGGACGCCGGCAAGCGATCCGAAACGCTTGATCAGCGTGCGTGCCAGCGGCTTGACGTCGCGGCGGGGAATAGCCGTCATCAAGAGATATTCGATCACCTCGTGATCGGCGAGGGCTTCCGCTCCGCCTTCGAGCAAACGCTTCCTCAGCCGCGCGCGATGGCCGCTCGCGTCATGCCCCGGTCTCGTGGCCTTGCTCTGCTCTTCGTCACTCACTCGTCTTGTCTTTGGCCCGCCGCGCTTCCCGGCGAATATAGTGATACAGCTGTGCCACCTGTTCGTCGTTGAGGAAGTCATAGCGCGGCATTCCCCGCTCGATAAGGGCTCCGTCCTTCACGATGTTGCGGAATGCGCCAGGGTCCATCGCGAGGACGGACTCGCGCAGGTCCGGAGCGGGTGAGCCAGCGGAGATCACGTCGCGGCCATGGCACAGGGCACAGGCAAGGAACAGGCCCTTGCCGGCTTCGGCCGCTGCGGGATCGATGCGGATCGCCGGGTCGTCAATCGGATCGATTGCAAGTGATCGGCCGGGCTCGCTGGGCAGCTCCTGTTTGCCGTCGAGAGCGAAGACCAGCAGCCGGCGCGTATTGGCCCCGTATTTCCACCCGACATTGGCAACGTCGCTGCCCATCGAAGCGGAACCGCCCCAGCCGACCAGAATGGCGACATACTGCTTGCCGTCGATGGCGTAGCTCATCGGCGCGCCGATGATGCCGAGGCCTGCATCGAAGCTCCAGACCTCCTTGCCGCTGGCGGAGTCATAGGCGGCAAACTTGCCATAGGCATCGCCCTGAAAGACGAGGTTGCCGGCCGTGGCCATCACCCCGCCGTTCCAGATGGTATCGTGCATCACCCGCCAGACTTCCTTCTGGCTAACAGGGTCCCAGGCAACCAGCGATCCCTTGCCGTCGCGTTCGTCCTTCATTTCCGATCCGACCCACATCCCAGCGACGAAAACACCGCCCTCGATCCGGTTGCTCGAATAGCGCACGCCATTGTGCATCGCCGGAATGTAGATCAGCCCGGTCTTGGGGCTGAAGGCCTGGCTGTGCCAGTTGTGCGCGCCGATCGGGTTCGGCCAGATCACCACGTCGCCTTTCTCGAAGCGGATGTTCGGCGCTTCGACCGGGCGCCCGGTTTCCGGATCGATCTTCTCGGCCCAGGTGACTTTCACGATCTTGCCGGCCGAGATGAATTTCCCGCTCTCGCGGTCGATCACGTAGAGGAAGCCGTTCTTGGGCGCCTGCATCAGCACCTTGCGCGGCTTGCCGTCGATCATCAGGTCGGCGAGCGTGATCTGGGTGTTCGATCCGTAGTCCCAGGCGTCGCGAGGATTCACCTGATAGTGCCAGACATACTCGCCGGTATCGGGATCGAGGGCGATGATCGATGAAGCAAAGAGCTGGTCGCCCTTGTGCTTGCCGATCGTCTTGGTATCGACTTGCCCGGGGTTGGCGCTGCCGATGTAGAGCAGGTTCAGCTCCTCGTCGAACGCCACGGGACCCCAGGGGCCGCCGCCGGTCTTGCCTTTCCACCATTCGCCGTACCAGGTGCCGGCGGCCTTCTCCATCAGCGGATCGCCCTTGTTCTCCTCGGGGGAGCCGGGAACCGGATAGAAGCGCCAGGCCATTTCGCCGGTTGCCTGATCGTAGGCGGTGACGTAGCCGCGCTCGCCATTGTCCGCGCCGGCCTGGCCGACCACCACCTTGTCCTTGAAAGTGTAAGGCGCGCCCGAAATCCATTGCGTGGAGGTGCGTGAGAGCGTTTCGGCTGTCCAAAGTTCGTCGCCGGTTTTCGCGTCGAGCGCGACGAGCCTGCCGTCCATGGTCGCGACGAAGACCTTGCCGCTCGCATAGGCAAGCCCGCGGCTGGCGGCGAAGTTGAGGACCAGCTTGAACGGATTGAACTTCCAGGTTTGCGGATCGTACTTCCAGAGCCGTTTGCCGGTCTTGCCGTCGACGGCATAGATCTCGGCATGGGTGCCGGGGAAATAGACCACGCCGTCCACTGCGAGCGGCGTTCCTTCGAGCGTGGTTTCGCCCGGCAGGTCGACCGCGAATTCCAGCCCGAGCCTGTCCACATTGCCGGTATCGATCTGATCGAGCCGGCTGTAGCCCGTTTCTTCCGCATCGCCCATGCGGCTGGTCCATTCCGCGTCCGATCCCAGCCTTTCGCCGTTGACGACATTCGCGACCCGATCCGGACCGGAGCTGCATCCGGCAAGCGTGAGAGCGGCAAACGCCGCTATCAAGGATTTCCTGGTCGCCAAGATCCGTTCTCTCCCTGTTCAGCTTCTGCCGGGCAACTATTGCTGACCTCATCTGTTATCGGGCCAGCATTGCCTTTCACCGGGCGGCGGCGCAAGTGTGACGCGAATGGCGCAAGACGAGAACGACCTCCCGGATCAAGTGCCCGAAGGCGAACCGCAAACGCCGCCGGCCTCGCGCCGTCGCTGGCGGTGGCCGTTGGCGATCGTGGCGGGCGCGATTGTGCTGGCGCTGCTTTACGGCTGGTTCACGCGCGAGCAGATCGCCGACAGGCTGATTTCCAGACAGCTCGAAGATCTTGGCCTTTCCGCGCAATATGAGATCGAATCGATCGGTCCGCGCGCGCAGGTTCTGCGCAATGTGGTGATCGGCGATCCAAAGCATCCGGACCTCACCATCGAACGGGTGGAGGCCGGGCTGGTGGCGGGTCGGGTCAAGCTCGTCAGGCCGCGGCTTTACGGCAGCTACCGGGACGGCAAGCTCAGCTTCGGCAGCCTCGATCCGCTGATCTTCACCGAAAGCGAGGAACCCTTCCGCTTGCCCGACCTTGATCTCGTCATAGCCGACGGCCGCGGCCTGCTCGAAAGCGATTACGGGCCGGTCGGGTTCAAGGCCGAAGGGCAGGGGCCGCTGCGCGATGGGTTTTCCGGTATCATTGCCATTGCCGCGCCGAAGCTGGAAGCCGACGGCTGCCGGGCCGAGAAGGCCAGCTTTTACGCCACGGTTTCCATTGAGAGCGAGAAGCCGCATATCGCCGGGCCGCTCAGGCTTGGCGGGCTTTCCTGCCCGGAGCAGAGTCTGCGGCTGGGGCAGGCGGCGATGAATGTCGAGGCAACGATCGATCCGCATCTCGACGGGGCAGACGGGCGGTTGGGACTGAACGCGGCGAGGCCGCAATTCGGCGCTGCCCGGATGGAATCCGCTGCCGGCAATACGAAATTCACTTATCGGAAGGGCGCGCTGACTGCCCGTTACGAACTGACCGGCAGCCGCATTGCTGCGCCGCAGGCGGCACTCGGTTCGCTGGGCGCCCAGGGCATCATGCGCGCGGCCGACGGTTTCGGCCGGATCGAGATCGAAGGCGATGTGACCGGCGAGCGGCTTCGTGTCGGTGACGGGCTCGACAAGGCGATGGCCGGTGCGGCGAAGGCGAGCGATGGGACGCTGGCCGAGCCCTTGATCGGACAACTTCGCACGGCGCTGCTGCGCGAAGGACGAGACAGCGGCCTCAAAGGGAATTTCATCGTGCGGCGGACCGGGGACGCCACCAGCATGGTGGTGCCGCGTGCGGTGCTGCGGGGCGGCAGCGGCCAGGCGCTGCTGTCGCTGTCGCGTTTTCAGATCAGCGCAGGTGGCGAAGCGCCGCCGCGCATTGCCGGCAATTTCGCAACCGGCGGCAAGGACCTGCCCCGGATCGCCGGCAGGATGGAGCGGCGCCCGTCGGGCGGCCTCGCGATGCGTATGCAGATGCCGGAGTATCGTGCCGGAAGTTCGCGGATTGCGCTGCCCGAGCTGATGATCGTGCAGTCCGATGGCGGAGAACTTGGTTTTGCCGGCGAGGCTCGACTGAGCGGCCCGTTGCCGGGTGGCCAGGCAGAGGGCCTGGTCCTGCCGCTCGCTGGCAACTGGTCTTCCGCACGCGGCCTGTCGGTGTGGCGCAAATGCGTTGATGTCCGGTTCGACCGGCTGGCACTCGCAAATCTTGAGATCGAGAAGCGCAAGCTGTCGCTTTGCCCGCCAGGCGGCGGGGCCATCGTCCGTTCGAGCGCCGCAGGGCTGAAGGTCGCGGCCGGTGTCCCGGCGCTGGACCTTGACGGCAGGCTGGGCGAAACGCCGATCCGCATTGTCAGTGGGCCGCTCGGCTTCGCCTATCCCGGAAAGCTGACAGCGCGCTCGCTCGACGTGGCGCTTGGCCCTGCTGATGACCCATCGCGTTTTCGCGTCGCTGACCTGGAGGCCGATGTCGGCGGCGAAGTCTCGGGGTCTTTCTCCGATGCCGAAGTCTATCTGTCCGCAGTCCCGCTCGATCTGACGCAGGCGAGCGGCAACTGGCGCTTTTCCAATGGCGTGCTCGCGATCGAAGAGGGGGCCGTGGGCGTTTCCGACCGGCAGACGGATGCCCGGTTCCAGCCGCTCGTCGCCCAGGGCGCAAGCCTGCAACTGGCCGATAATGTGATCACCGCCGAGGCAGTGCTGCGCGAGCCGCAGAGCCTGCGCGAAGTGGTGCGCACCCGGATACACCACGATCTCGGCACGGGACGGGGCAATGCCGACCTGTTCGTCGATCGCCTGCTGTTCGACGACACCCTGCAGCCAGACACGATTTCCCGGCTGGCGCTCGGTGTCATCGCCAACGCGGAAGGCATCGTCACGGGAAGGGGACGGATCGTCTGGAATGAAACGGACGTGACGAGCACGGGGAGCTTTTCGACCGATTCGCTCGATTTCGCAGCCGCGTTCGGCCCGGTGCATGGCCTTTCCGGAACGGTCGTCTTCACCGATCTGCTCGGGCTGGTGACTGCACCCGAGCAACAATTGCGGATAGCCTCGATCAACCCCGGTATCGAAGTAAACGACGGGCTGTTGAGCTTCGAACTGCGGCCGGACTACCTGTTGGCCGTGAACGGCGCACACTGGCCGTTCCTGGGCGGCGAACTGGAGTTGCTGCCGACGACAATGACGCTCGGCTCGACCGAGAACTACCGCTACACCCTGAAGATCGACGCCCTTGATGCTGCAAAGCTGATCGAACGGCTCGAAATGGCCAACATCTCCGCCGACGGCACATTCGACGGTGTCCTGCCGCTCGTTTTCGACGAAGACGGCGGGCATATCGTGGGTGGCGTGCTGCAGTCGCGGCCGCCCGGCGGCAATCTGTCCTATGTCGGCAAGCTTACCTATGAAGACCTCTCGGCGATGGCCAATTTTGCCTTCGACGCGCTGAAGTCGCTCGATTACCGGCAAATGCGTATCGACATGGAAGGATCGCTGGAAGGGGAGATCATCACCCGGGTGAGCTTCGACGGGATCAAGCAGGGCAAGCAGGCCACGCAAAACTTCGTTACCCGGCAGGTCGCCAAGCTGCCGATCCATTTCAACGTCAATCTCAGGGCTCCGTTCTTCCAGCTGGTGACTTCGCTGAGGTCCATGTACGAACCTGAATATTTGCGTGATCCCAGAGCTTTGGGATTGATCGACGAGAGCGGACGGGCAATTACGTCGCCTCCTTCGTCCTCACTCGCCGATGAACCCGGTATTCAGCCTCCAGCAAGCGAGGATATGCAATGAAAAGCGACAGATTGACCAAGTCCGGCCCGCTTGCGACAAGTCGCCGCATGCTGGGGACAAGGCAAAGGGCAGGGCGGTCAGGCTGGCGTGCGAAAGGCGCGGCAGTGGTGTTGCTGGCGGGCGCGATGACGCTTCCGGGCTGTATTTCGGTGAGTGCGCCGGACAAGCCCATCGTCATCGAGCTCAACATCAACATCAAGCAGGAAGTGATTTATCGCCTGGCCGCCGATGCCGGGAACACGATCGAGGACAATCCGGATATTTTCTAATGGGTGAGTTCATGAAGACTGAGACTTTCCGCCGCCTGGCAGTTGCCGCGGGTGCGATCACCCTTGCGTTCGCCGGTGTGGCCGTGGCTGCGGACTACAACTCGGCCAAGGCCGCCGGCCAGATCGGCGAGAAGATGGACGGCTATGTTGCGGTTGTCGGATCGGGAACGCCGGAACTGCGCAAGATCGTCGACGACATCAACATCAAGCGCAAGGCGGTCTACGCCCAGAAGGCGCAGGCCCAGCACGCCACGGTGGAAGAATATGCCTTCACGTCCGGCTGCCTGCTGATCGCCAAGACCAGTCCGGGCGAGAAATACCAGGCGCCCGACGGCAGCTGGCAGACGCGCACTTCGGCACCGCCGATGCGCGACGCGCGCTGTCCGTAGCCAGACGAGCGCCTTTCCTCTATAAGCTTTGGTTCTCCGGGCGAGCCGCGCGATTTTGGCGGATCCGCCCGGCGTTCTGATGCGCCGCAGCATAGACGCGGTTGACTCGGATTAACCCCCCGCCTAAGGGGAGCGCGCCTTGGCGGCGTTGCCCGTTTTCGTGGCGGTTTTCCTGTAGTGATGGACGAATCGACATGGGCACGGATGACACTGGTCAGGCTCCCGAAGGTGATGAGGATCCTCGCCTGACTTCTCTGGAAGAACGGCTGAGGAAAGCACATCACTCGGAGGCGGAACGGACGGCGCCAAAGACGGTCCGTAACGTCTTCACGGGGAAGGGTGTGTCTCAGGGCAACCGGGCCTTGTCGGCGATAATCGGAACTCCCCTGGGAGGCTTGATTGTCGGGTTCGCGCTGGACGAGTTGCTGAATACGCGCCCGAGAGCGATGTTGGTGATGCTGTTCCTGGGCATTGTCGCCGGCATGGTACAGATTTGGCGGATTTCCAAGGAGCGCGCCGAATAGGCCGCGCTTCTTGCGTAAGTAACAGAGGGATCAGCGCGTGGCGGCCGAAGCAGGCAAGATCGACCCGATGCACCAGTTCCAGATCGATGCGGTCGGTGGCGGCGCGCTCGATGGGACGCCCTTCGTCTTCACCAATTCGGCGCTGTGGATGCTTGTCGTCCTCAGTGCGATCTTCCTGTTCATGTGGGGCGGGATGAAGCGCGAGCTGGTTCCCGGACGCTGGCAGGCAGCGGTCGAAAGCTTCGTCGAATTCGTGTCGGGCATGACGCTCAGCAGCATCGGCTCGGAAGGGCGCAAATACACGCCCTGGATCTTCACGATCTTCATTTTCATCATCTTTTCGAATTTCATGGGAATGATGCCGCTGGCGATTATCCCCGGCCTGCATCCCTTCACCGTGACCAGTCAGTTCACGATCACCGGACTGATGGCGATCATGAGCTTTTCGATCGTGCTGATCGTCGGCTTCTGGAAGCACGGGTTCCACTTCTTCACGCTGTTCCTGCCGCATGGCACGCCGGCGCCGCTCATGCCGCTGATCTTCCTGGTTGAACTCATTTCCTTCCTGGTGCGGCCGTTCAGCCTGGCTCTGCGACTTTTCGTGGCCATGATTGCCGGGCACATCCTGCTCGAAGTCTTCGGGAATTTCATCGTCAACGGGCTCAATTCGGGCAGTGCGCTCGGTTATGGCGTCTCGCTGATCAGCTTTGTCTTCATCGTCGGTGTCAATGCGCTTGAGCTGCTGGTGTGTGCGATCCAGGCCTATGTGTTCGCGCTCCTTGCTTCGCTTTACATCAACGACGCAGTGAATCTGCACTAAGTCCTTTCTCACAATCGGGTTTTCCTAGGGAGTATTTGTAATGGATCTCATGGCTGCAAAAGTGATTGGCGCCGGTCTTGCCGCGATTGGCGTCGGTGTCGCATCCGCCGGCGTCGGCTACGTGTTCGGCTCCTTCCTTCAGGGCGCGCTGCGCAATCCGGGTGCCGCCGACGGTCAGCAGGGCCGTCTGTTCATCGGCTTCGCCGCGGCGGAACTGCTTGGCCTGATCGCGTTCGCGGTCGCCATGATCATTCTCTACGCAGTCTGATCCAACTGCCATCACCCGGCCGCTGGGCACTATCCGGGCGAAACTGCTCAGGATATTCCGTGCGGTCGTTGACGGGGGTGGGCACGGCAGCCCGCCCCGCGTGACGGAGACAAGGCCAAATGCCTCAGCTCAACCAGCTCATGCTCGTGTACCAGTCGCAGTGGTTCTGGCTGCTGCTGTGCCTTGCCGTGATCTACATCGTGGTCGGTCGGGGCATGGTCCCGAAGATCGAGAAGGTGGTTGACGACCGCAACGACAGGATCGCGGCCGACCTCTCCCAAGCCGAAAAGGCGCGTGCCGCGGCCGACGAGGCGGAAGAGAGAGCCCGCCTTGCGGAAGAGGACGCGCGCTCCGCGGCACTATCCGTCACGGCCGAGGCCAAGAGTTCGGCAGCAAAGGACACAGAGGCGTTGCTGGCCAAGGCCGATGCCGAAATCGGCGAAAAGGTCGCCGCTGCCGAAGCGAGCCTGGCCGAAGCGCGGACCAAGGCGCTCGAAAGCCTGGAAAGCGTTGCCGCCGAAGCCGCGCGCGACGTGGTTGCCAAGGTTTCCGGCGTCAATGTGAGCGCAGACCAGGCCGCATCCTCAGTAAAGGCGGTGCTTGCGAATGGCTGATTTCAATCTCCTCGCCGAAGCGGCGCATGGCGCTGCCGAACATCACGCCGAGGCAACCGCATTCGGCCTCGCCCCTCCCTGGTGGGTCGCGCTGTCGATGGTCGCGCTGATCGGCCTCATGATTTACATGAAGGTCCCGGCGCTGGTTGGGTCGATGCTCGACAAGAAGATCGCGGGCATCCGCGAGATGCTCGACGAAGCGGCGACGCTGCGTAAGGAAGCCGAAGCACTGAAGGCCGAATACGAGCAGAAGGTCGCGAGCGCCTCGAAGCATGCCGAGGAACTCAAGGCGGGTGCCGAAGAAGAAGCCCGGCACATCGTCGAGAAGGCGAAGGCCGATGCCGTTGCACTGGTTGCGCGGCGTGAGAAGATGGCCGAGGAAAAGATCGCTGCGGCCGAGCGTGCCGCCGTCGCCGATCTGCGCACCAAGGCGGCCGAAGCCGCAGCCGTCGCGGCGCGCGGCCTGATCAAGGAAAACCATTCCGCCGATGCCGACCAGGCGCTGGTGGACGAGGTGATTTCCCGGATCTGACAACCTCCTCTCCTGCTGGAGAGAGGCCGGTAAACGCTAGCAAGCGTTAGAAATTATCCTTCGCTGCCCGAAGCGCGGCGAAGGTTTCGACTGCATCGCCATCGCCCCAGCGGGCCTGCATCGCGGGATCGTCGGCGCGCAGGAAGGGGTTGGTCTCCAGCTCGCGGCCGAGCTTGGCCGGGACCGTGGGCCGATCCTTCGCCCGCAGCCTTGCGATATCCTCGGCATAGTCCTGCAGGGCCGGATTGTCGGGATCGGCGTGCAGCGCGAAGCGGGCGTTGGCGGCCGTGTATTCATGAGCACAGTAGAGCATGGTTTCAGGCGGCAACGCCTTGACTCTCGAAAGGCTTGCCCAGAATTGCGGGGGCGTGCCTTCGAACATGCGCCCGCAGCCCAGCGCGAACACCGAATCGCCGACGAAAGCGATTTCTGCCCCGGGCAGGTGGTAAGCGATGTGGCCCATCGTATGTCCGCCAACGTCGATGACGTGCGCTTCCCAATTGCCAAGCATGACGACGTCGCCCTGGCCCACGGTCCGGTCGACGCCGGCGATTTTCGGGGAATCGACTTCCGGGGCAGTGATCGTGCAGCCGGTTGCGGCCTTGATTGCTTCGTTCCCGCCGGCGTGGTCCGGATGCCAGTGCGTGTTCCAGATCTGCGTGATCTGCCAGCCCCTGGCGGCCGCCTCGCGCAGATAGGCGTCGGCATCGGGCGTATCGATGCAGGTGGTTTCCTGGCTTTCCGGATCGTGGAGCAGGAACCCGTAATTGTCGGACAGGCAGGGGAACTG
>JAGREL010000273.1 GCA_020446575.1 Novosphingobium sp.
CGGAATCGCGTCCTGGTTCACAACATAGGCGACAAGGCGTGATCCGGAAGCTGCCTGCGTATCGAGAAACTGAACTTCCATGTGTTCTCCTGGGATTGGGCCGAAGCGGTGTGCAACTGCGGCAGGGGCGCATTGCAGTTAGGCGCGGGCAGTGCGATAGGCAACCCATGCGCCCTGTTCCGCGGTCCCTGCTGCACGCCAAAGCGAGCCGCCTTTGCCGCATATCGCTGACCCTTCTCGGCCCCGCCCTGATCGCGTTGGGCGCGCATGGCGCTGCGCGGGCCCAGGATGTCGCCGGCGCAGCAACGCAGCCCGCGGAGGCCGGCGAGGAAACGCCGATCACCTTCGAGGCGGATCAGGTGGAATACCGCCAGGACGACGATACGCTCGTCGCCAGCGGCGACGTGCTGCTGCAGCGCGACGACCAGTCGCTGCGCGCCGACAGCGTAAGCTGGAACTCCACGACAGGCGAAATCGTCGCCATGGGTAATGTCCGGATGGTCGATGCGGACGGCAACCAGCTCTTCACCGATCAGGTAACGCTGACCGACAAGTTCGAGACCGGAGCAATGAACAACATGCTGCTGGCCTTGCGCGAAGGGGGGCGGCTGGCAGCGAAGTCCGGTCAGCGGATCGAAGGCGGCCAGGTTCTGCTGGACCGTGCCGCCTATACCGGCTGCGAAGTGGAAGACAGCGATGGCTGCCCCAAGACTCCGACCTGGACGATCACCGCCCGGCAGGTGATCTACGACGCCGATGCCAAGCGCGTCTATTTCAAGGGCGCGCGGCTGCGCATGTTCGGAGCGTTGCAGGTGCCGCTTCCCGGCCTCAACATCAGGACCGACGGCGGCGCAGTATCCGGATTCCTGATCCCGGATTTCCGCTTCACGCCTTCAAACGGGGTCGAGATAAGCGATTCCTATTACTTGCGGCTGAGCGACAACCGCGATCTCACGGCGACAGGCTATGTCTATACCGACGTACCGCCGATGGCCTCCGTGCAGTACCGCGCGCTCAACGAAGGGGGCGCCTACCAGATCACCGGCTATGCCACGGAAAGCCGGCGTATCCCGATCTTCGGGATCGCACCGAGCTCAGAACGGGATTTTCGGGGCTATATCTTCGCCAATGGTCGCTACCAGCTTTCCCCGAACTGGAGCGTGACCGCATCCGCCCGGCGCGCGACCGACCGCACCTTCCTGCGCCGCTACGACATCAGCAACGACGACCGCCTGCGCTCCATGTTCGACGTCGAACGCATCGACGAGAATACCTATTTCTCGCTTGCGGGATGGTCGACGCAGACAATGCGGGTCGGAGACATCCAGGGGCAGGTGCCGGTCGCCCTGCCGGCGATCGACTACCGCCACCGTATCGCCGATCCGGTGATGGGCGGCCGCGTCGAACTGCAGGCTAACAGCCTGGCAATCATGCGTTCGGCCGGGCAGGATACGCAGCGGGCATTCGCCAGCGCCAAATGGGACATGCGGCGGCTGACTTCGCTGGGCCAGGAAGTGACGTTCACCGCCCTGGCGCGCGGCGACGTATATCACTCCAATGAAAACGACCTGACAGCAACGACGATCTACCGGGGCAACGCAGGCTGGGAAACGCGCGGCGTCGCGATCGGCGCGGTGGACGTCAAATGGCCGCTGGTCGGCAAGCTGCTGGGTGGAACGCAGGTCCTCACGCCGCGATTGCAACTGGTCGCCAGCCCGCCGATCCGCAACCTCGCGGTGCCCAACGAGGATGCCCGCGCCATTGACCTCGAGGACAGCAATCTCTTCGCGCTCAACCGGTTTCCGGGCTACGACCGGATCGAAGACGGCGTCCGCTTCACTTATGGGGTCGACTGGCAATTCGAACGGCCGCGCTGGCGCATCAAAAGCACCATCGGCCAGTCGGTCCGGCTGACGAGCAAGCCGACGCTGTTGCCCGACGGCACGGGGCTTTCGAATCGCACTTCCGACATCGTCGGGCGCACCGAGATACGTTACCGCGACTTCATCAACTTCGTGCACCGCTTCCGGCTCGACAAGGACAATCTGGCCGTGCGGCGCAACGAATTCGACGCCACGGTCGGCGATCACCGAACCTATGCGGAAGTGGGCTACGTCAAGCTCAACCGCGACATCTCCGCCGACCTCGAAGACCTGCAGGACCGCGAGGAACTGCGTGTCGCCGGACGGGCATCCATTGCCGACTACTGGTCGATCTTCGGTTCGGCGGTGATCAACCTTACCGACCGCAACGAAGACCCTTCGCAGACATCGGACGGCTTCCAGCCGCTGCGTGTCAGGCTCGGCGCGGCCTATCAGGACGATTGCCTCGAAATCGCGGTGACCTGGCGGCGCGACTATGTGGCAACGGGCGATGCCCGACGCGGCAACTCGTTCCAGGTCCATTTCGCCTTCCGGAATCTGGGTTTCCGCTAGGTTTTGGGGGTGTCCGGCCCCGGCGATCTCCACCAGCCCTGGCCCTCCGCAGATATCCCAGGCGTTGGCACGGGCGCGCAAAGCCTCTATCGGCTTCGCTCAGTATTGGTTAAGCCGGCTCGCGGCAGATTGAGCGGCTTAGTGTGGGAGCGGAGCCCGGCAAACACGGTATCGTCCCGCCGCAGACAGGATCGAAGTCACGGTGAAAATGATTGTTCGTAGGAATTTTATGCCCCGGGCGGCGCTTGCCCTGGGCCTGTCGGCCATCCTGCTGGCGAGCGGAGCATCCGCACAAGACAACAGCGCAGCCGGCCTCAATATTCCGGAAGGCGTGAAGATCTTCGGGGAGAACAATCCCAATGTCCGCCGCGCGACGGCGGTGATCAACGGGGACGTCGTAACCGGCACGGACGTCGACCAGCGGCTTGCCCTGATCCTCGCCGCCAACACCAACCCGGTCAGCGGGGACGAGCTGGAGCGGCTGCGGCTGCAGGTGCTGCGCAACCTGATCGACGAAACGCTCGAGATCCAGGAAGCCAAGGCGTCGGACATCGAGATCGGCGACGCGGAAGTCAATGAGAGCTACGCGAGGGTCGCGGCCCAGAATTTCAACGAGAACGTCGAGGCGATGGACGCCTATCTCGAGAGAATCGGCTCCTCTCCCGCTTCGCTCAAGCGGCAGATCCTCGGGGAGCTGGCCTGGCAGCGGCTGTTGCGGCGCAATGTCGCTCCCTTCGTCAACGTCTCGGAAGAGGAAGTGAATGAAATGCTCGAGCGGCTTCGCGCCGCCAAGGGCACCGACGAATACCGGATCGGCGAAATCTATCTCGCGGCTACACCCGAATCCAAGCAACAGGTCTTCGAGAACGCCCACCGCATCGTCGAGCAGCTGCGCCAGGGCGGCAGCTTCGTGGCATACGCGCGGCAGTATTCGCAGGCTTCGACCGCGGCCGTTGGCGGCGATCTCGGCTGGATTCGCCTCGCCCAGCTCCCCCCCGAGCTTGCGACCGCGGCTCGGGAAATGCAGCCCGGACAGCTGTTCGGCCCGATCGAACTCAGCGGCGGATTCTCCATCATCTACCTGATCGACAAGCGCCAGGTGCTGATGGCCGATCCGCGCGACGCGATCCTCTCTCTGAAGCAGATCTCGATCAGTTTCCCGTCGACCGCCACCGAAGCGCAGGCGAACAAGAAGGCCGCGGAATTCGCCGAGGCGATGCGCACCGCCGGCGGATGCGGTGCGGTAGACAGCGTGGCGGCGCAGCTCGGTGCCCAGGTCGTCTCCAACGACCAGATCCGCGCTCGCGACTTGCCCGGACCGCTGCAGCAGGCGGTCCTCAGCCTGTCCACGGGCGAGACCTCGCCGCCGTTCGGCTCGCTCGACGATGGCGTGCGCGTGCTTATGCTGTGCGGCAGGGACGATCCGCAGACCGACAGCGGCCCCAGCTTCGACCAGCTGATGTCGCAGATGGAAGACGATCGCATCAACAAGCGCGCCCAGATGTATCTGCGCGACCTGCGCCGCGACGCGATCATCGAATATAACTAGGTTCCGCTCATCCTGAGGAGCCATTGAGCATGTCGAAATGGCGTCTCGAAGGACAGCCGCTCGCCGTATCGCTTGGCGATCCCGCCGGCATCGGACCCGAGCTGCTGGCCGAAGCCTGGCTGCAACGCCGGGCCGAGAACCTGCCTGCCTTCTTCGCGGTCGGAGGCGCGGAGGTGATCGCCGCCGCCGCTCGCCGGCGCGGCATCGAAGTGCCCGTCCGGCGGATTACCGAGCCTTCGCAGGCGCAAGGCAGTTTTGCCGAAGCCCTGCCCGTGCTGGGCGATGCCGACGGCGAATATCGTCCCGGCGAACCCGCGCCGGAAGGCGCTGAACTTGCCCTGGCTTCGCTCACCGAAGCGGCGCGACTGGCGGTTTCCGGTGCGGCGGGCGGGCTCGTGACAGGGCCCATCGCCAAGGCGCGGCTGGCCGAAGCCGGCTTTGCCCATCCCGGACAGACCGAATTCGTAGCCGAGGCCTGCGGCGTGGCGGCCGGGGATGCGGTGATGATGCTGGCCGGCCCGTCGCTGCGCACGGTGCCGCTCACAGTCCACGCGGCACTGTCCGAAGTGCCTTCGTTGCTGAACTCGGAATTGATCGAGCGGCGCGCGGCCATCACCGCCGAGGCGATGCGGCGCGATTTCGGGCTGGAGCGCCCTCGCCTCGCCATCGCCGCGCTCAACCCGCATGCTGGCGAAGAAGGACGCATGGGCGGCGAGGAGGCACGCATCATCGCACCAGCCATTGCCGCCCTGCGCGCCCGCGGGATCGACGCGACCGGCCCGCATCCGGCCGACGCGCTGTTCGCACCGCACGAACGCGATCGCTACGATGTCGCCATCTGCATGTACCACGACCAGGCGCTGATTCCTCTCAAAGCTCTGGATTTCGATGCGGGCGTGAACGTCACGCTGGGCCTGCCCGTAATCCGCACTTCCGCCGACCACGGTACCGCCTTCGCCATTGCCGGCAAGCGCCAGGCCCGCCCCGGCGCGACCATTGCCGCGATCCGGCTTGCGGGAGACTGCGCGGCGCGAAGACAGGGCAAGTGAGGATCGAACTGCCTCCCTTGCGCGAAGTCATCGCAAGGCACGGACTCTCGGCATCGAAGGCGCTCGGCCAGAATTTCCTGCTCGACGAACAGTTGCTCGACCGCATCGCCGCCATTCCCGGCGATCTGACCGACAAGCCGGTGCTGGAAGTCGGCCCCGGCCCCGGCGGGCTCACCCGCGCCCTGCTGCGCGCCGGGGCTCGGGTGACCGCCATCGAGATGGACCGGCGCTGCCTTCCGGCGCTTGCCGAACTGGGCGAAGCCTTCCCCGGCAAGCTGCGCGTGATCGAAGGCGATGCGCTGAAGATCGATACGGCGGAGCTGTTCCACGAGCCCTACGCCATCGTCGCCAACCTGCCCTACAACGTCGGTACCGCGCTGTTCACCGGCTGGCTGACCGGCGAAGCGTGGCCGCCACGATGGGCTTCCCTCACGCTGATGTTCCAGGAAGAAGTCGCCCGGCGGATCACGGCCCAGCCGAGCACTTCCGCCTATGGCCGGCTGGCGGTACTGGCGCAGTGGCGCTCGCATGCGAAGCTATCGATGAAAGTTCACCGCAGCGCCTTCACCCCGCCGCCCAAGGTGATGAGCGCCATCGTCCATGTCGTGCCTTCGCAGATGCCGGAGGGAGTCTCGGCGCGCGTTCTTGAGAAAGTCACCGAAGCCGCCTTCGGCCAGCGCCGAAAGATGCTGCGCCAGAGCCTGAAGAGCCTGCCGCGCGCACTGGAAGCGCTGGAACGGCTGGGGATCGACCCGCAGCGAAGAGCGGAAACGCTCACCGTGGAAGAGTTCGTGGAGATCGCCCGCGCGCTATCGTGAGCGGCTCTTCACCTGCACGACCGGTTGGCCTGCCATTGCCGCCTTGGCCTTGTTCAGGGATTGTAGCCCATCGCTAACGAATTCGGCAGCGACGATCGTAGCCACCGCACCAGCGGCCGCGAACACCACGAATTGGAACTTCCGCGCGATGCTTGACCGGTCCGCCGCAGCGCGCGCCTTCTCCCGGCGTAGAGCTTCCTTGCGCTTGAGTGTGACCCCTGCGCTGTCGCCGGAAATCAGCGAAATGACGCTTATCCGCTCACGCAGGATCATCCCGAACCGACGCACGTCCGACCATTTGACCTCACCGACCAGCCGGTTGTCGCCGACCACGACCTCGACGATTTCGCCGCGCCGGGGCGGATTGTCCGCCGTCACCGCGAGTCCGCGCGAGGAAACATTGACGACGCACGCGTCCCGTTCCGGCCCCGACCCGCGCAGGCGGGCACGGGCAAGCATCTGCGTACGTTCCTCGATCCTTGGCTTCTGTTGGTGCAAGCGTTCTATCCGATCTGTACAGAACGGAACGGTGCTACGAAGGAATGATTAGCGGAAAATTAAACTGGGTTAACAATTATCAGGTCGCCGACCACGCAACACTACGGGTCAGGCGGCTGCCTTCTTCTTCCGACGCCAGGCGTGGAGCAGCGGCTCGGTGTAGCCGCTGGGCTGCTCCACGCCCTTGAACACAAGGTCGCAGGCCGCCTGGAAGGCCATGCTGGTATCCCAGTTGCCCGCCATCGGCTCGTAGAGCGGATCGCCCGCATTCTGCGCATCGACCTTCTCGGCCATGCGATGGAGCGAATCCATCACCTGCTCCTTCGTGCACACGCCGTGCAGCAGCCAGTTGGCCATGTGCTGACTGGAAATCCGAAGCGTCGCCCGGTCCTCCATCAGGCCGATATCGTTGATGT
>JAGREL010000274.1 GCA_020446575.1 Novosphingobium sp.
TGCCCGCATTGGGCGCGCCGATCACAGCGACGAGGCCGCATCTTTCGCTCATGTGAACCTCTTGAGGAATTCGCTGGCGGCAAGCGTTTCCGCCTCTTGCTTGCTGGAAGCCTTGGCTTCCGCCTCGCCAACGCCCTTGATCGAAACCGCGACGGTGAATTGCGAGGCGTGGTCGGGTCCGGACCGGTCGAGCAAGTGGTATTGCGGCGGCTTGCGGCGCTGGCTCGCCGCCCATTCCTGCAATGCGGACTTGGGGTGCTTGTGCTTGCCGGTCTGACCGGTGAAGGCGTCGGCCCAGAGCCCGCGGACCATCTCGCGCGCGGCTTCGAACCCCTGCTCGACGAACAGTGCGCCGATCAGTGCTTCCATCACATCGCCGAGAATGTTTTCGCTGTCCTGTCCGCCGTCGTCACGAGCCTGCTTGCCCAGCCTGATATGCGGGCCCAACCCGACAGAGCGGGCGATTTTGGCACAGGTCGACCGGCTCACCAGCGCGTTCAGCCGCTGTGACAGCTTGCCCTCGGCGGCGGTGCTGTGTTCGAATAGCCATTCGGAAATCGCGAGGCCGAGGACCCGGTCGCCGAGGAATTCGAGCCGCTGGTAGTCGCGCTCTTCGCCGGTGCTGCCATGCGTCAGCGCTTCGGACCAGATGGCTTCGTCGGCCGGTTCGTGCCCCGCCAGCACCGTGAGGAAAGAGCGGGTTTCCGGTGCCAGCATCCGGCTAGAAAGTCCCGCCGATCCGGTTCCAGCGCGCGGCAGTGAACCATGTCCAGGGCTTGAGCCATTCGGCCGAACCGTCGGTGGAGAACATGATGATGCTCGCGCGGCCGACCAGATTGCCCTGCGGGACGATGCCGATGCCCTGTCCAGGCACGGCGGGAAATCGGCTGTCCATCGAATTGTCGCGATTGTCGCCCATCATGAAGAGATGGCCTTCGGGTACTATGAAGGGCGGCGTGTCGTCCTGCAGTGTCGTGCCGAGATCGAGCACTTCGTAACTGCGGCCGTTGGGCAGCGTCTCGCGATAGCGGGGATAGCGGCAGACTTCCTGGCCGTCGGAGCCTCTTGCAAGGAACTGCGGTTCGACACAGCTGGTGTTGGGCGAGACCGGGACTTCGAAATCGGCGATGCGCTTTTTCTGCACTGGCGTGCCATTGATACGCAGCTGGCCGCCGATCATCTGGATCTGGTCGCCCGGCAAGCCGATTACGCGCTTGATGTAGTCGACGTCATTGTTGGGTGGCGCCTTGAAAATCGCGATATCGCCCCGCTCGGGCTGGCTCGCCAGGATTCGTCCGGGGATCAGCGGCAGGCTGAAAGGCAGGGAATATTTGGAATATCCGTATGGCCACTTCGCCGCCAGCAGGTAGTCGCCGTTGAGCAGCCGCGGCAGCATGGATTCGCTCGGTATATTGAAGGGCGAAAAGATGAAGCTGCGGAAGATCACGACGATCAGCACCAGTTTCAGCAGGAACACGAAGAAATTGTCTTCCTGTTTCTTCGGCTTGGCCGGCGCGGTTTCGGCCTCGGCCGGGGGAGGGGCTGTGTCAGTCATCGCGCACTCCCTTGTTGGCCGCGCGGCCATACGTCAAGCCCGAAGCCATCTCAGCCGTCGGGTGGGACCTTGCCCTGACGGAGGGCAGGTTGCGGAAAGCTGAATCATGGATCGCGCTTGGCCTTCGCAAGTGCAGCATGCATAAGGTGCGCGGATCGTTCAAAGGGGCAGGTAATGGGTGAGTCGGCAATCGCGGCATGGGATCGGTTGGGCGCATTGCCGCGGCCGACACTGACGGAGCTTTTCGCCGCCGATGCCAGCCGGCTCGACAGGCTGGCGACCCGGCTCGAACTGCCGGGTGGAAGCATGCTTTTCGACTGGTCGAAAACCCATCTCGACGATGCGGTTGTTGCCGGATTCTCGGAACTGGCCGAGGCGCAGGATTTTTCCGGAAAGCGGGAGGCGCTGCTGTCGGGCGCTATCGTCAACGCCACAGAGGGCAGGGCGGCCGAGCACACCGCCCAGCGTGGCGTGGGCAAGGATACCAGTGTAGAGGAAGCACAGGCGCTTCATGCCCGCATGCGCTCGCTGGTGGAGGCGATCCACCAGGGCGCGCTGGGTGATGTGAGGCACCTGATCCATATCGGTATCGGCGGGTCGGCACTGGGACCGGCACTGGCAATCGACGCGCTTGCCCGAGACGGTGCGATGGTAGACGTGCATGTCGTTTCCAATATCGACGGCTGCGCGCTGGAACAGGCCTTCGCAGCCTGCGATCCGGCCACCACGCTGATCGCCGTCGCTTCCAAGACCTTCACCACGATCGAGACCATGACCAACGCGCAGAGCGCGCTTGGGTGGCTTGAGGAGAACGGCGTTGGCGATCCGTACGGGAAGGTCGTGGCGCTTACCGCCTCTCCCGAAAAGGCAGTCGATTGGGGCGTGGATGAGACCCGTATTTTGCCTTTCTCGGAAAGCGTGGGCGGACGCTATTCGCTGTGGTCCTCGATCGGCTTTCCCGTCGCCTTGGCGCTCGGATGGCAGGAATTCGCCGAAATGCTGGACGGCGCGGCGGCGATGGACCGGCATTTCATGGAGGCGACCGGCGCGGCCAACCTGCCGCTCAGGGCTGCGTTCGCCGATCAGTACTACACCCGGATCATGGGCTGCCAGACTCGCGCTGTCTTCGCCTACGACGAGCGGCTGGCGCTGCTGCCGGATTACCTGCAGCAGCTTGAGATGGAATCGAACGGAAAGTCGGTCACGGCAGAAGGCGAACCGGTCTCGGGGCCAACCGCGCCGATCACCTGGGGGGGCGTGGGCACCGATGCCCAACACGCGGTGTTTCAGCTTTTGCATCAGGGCACCAACCTGGTGCCGGTCGACTTCATCGCGGCGATCGCCCCGGGTGATGCGCTCGATCCCGCGCATCACCGCATCCTGCTTTCCAATTGCTTTGCCCAAGGGGCGGCGATGATGGCAGGGCGCGATAGCAAGGATGGCGCCCGTGCCTATGCCGGAGACCGGCCGTCCGCAACGATCCTGCTGGATGAGCTCAATCCCGCTTCGTTCGGCGCACTGATCGCGTTTCATGAGCACCGCACCTTCGCCAATGCCGTGC
>JAGREL010000275.1 GCA_020446575.1 Novosphingobium sp.
CCCCAATCCGAGGTGGACATACCACTCCGGAGCTCTTGCAAGCACTCCGAAGCTAGTGGTCCTCGGCACTTTCGTCAACGCCGCCGCGTGTCCTGGCGGCGCATTCGAAGGAGACGAGTGATGGCGAAGGTCCCGCTCGGAACCACCGCCCGGACCGGTGAACGCTGTCCGGAATCCGGCGTATGGGAAGCCCAAGCTTCCCCTTCGACCACCGCACCGATCGCGAAGGGTAATGTGATGCCACCCTATCGCGGCAAGGCGGTGACTTGGAAGCTCATCCGATACGCTTGATCCTAGCCGGGGCGGTCGTGCCTATTGCTCAGGCCGCCCCGGCATCAAAGTCCTAAGGTTATATCATGAGACACGACGAAGCTGCGTTGGCAAACGCAATCGAAAAATACCTGTTTGATGCTGGCGGCACTGCAACAATCCGTCAAATAAGGCGCGCGTTACCGCGTTATTTACAGCTTTCGGCAGCCGACCGTGGCATTTCTCGGACCCGGCCAGGAGAGGAACTGTGGGAACAGCAAGTTAGGAATGTTGTGTGCCACCGATATTGTTCTGGAAATCCAGTCGAAGCAGGCAAGTTTTCGTATTCGCCTAATCGGCTAACTCTCGCGCACGGTCCCCAGGGTGACCTCTTCAACCCTTGATATATTCTCAAGCGAAATGCCAACGTACCCCGGCTGGAAACGGCCGGGGCTTTTGTTTTGTAAGAGCAATCAGCCTGCGGGTTGCCGTTTCAGCTATATCCGCATGCGACGACATTGCGGACGTTCTGCCGGCGAGGCCCCGTTTTCCTCACCTAGCTAAGTTTTTCATCTTGCGCACCGCCGTTCCAATTGCTCTTGGGGTGGCGAGGAGCCTTGGGGATGAAGCAGTGCAGCGGGCTGATCGCCGCAATGATGGTTTGTGTGCTCGTTGCTGCACCCGGTACGGCACTGGCCCAGCGTGCCGGCGAAAACGCGGTGACGGGCTCCGACGACGCGTTCGGCACTACCGTCGGCCAGGAAAGCACCGGAATCTATACCGACCGCAATACCCGCGGTTTCAGCCCGCTGGACGCGGGCAATGTGCGGATCGAAGGCATCTATTTCGACCAGGTCGAGACTCTCGCCGGAAGGCTGCGGCGTGACACGGCGATAAGGGTCGGCTTCGGAGCCATCGATTTTCCCTTCGTCGCACCGACCGGAGTCGTGGATCATCGCTTCCGTCCGTTCCCGACGGAAGCCGGAAACAGCCTGAACGTGACCGCCTATGTCCCCGGCGGTCATATCGACGAATGGGATTTCAGGCTCCCCCTGCTGGACCGCCACCTCGGCCTGACCGGCGGTTTTGCCAACGCCCGTCTCAAGCAGGGCGACGGCTCGCTCTCGCGCAGCTGGGGCGTGACCCTGCGGCCGATCCTTCGTCTGGGTGAAGTGGAATTTGCTCCCTATGCGGCAATCGGCGAATTTGCCGCCAACTACGCCAGGCCGCTCGCCGTGGTGCGGGACGGATATCTCCCCGAACTGCCGCCGCGCGGCAAATATCTGGGCCAGAAGTGGGCATCGGGCCGCAAGCATCACCAGAACATAGGCGCCACGCTCAAGGCGAGGATCACCGACAAGCTCTCGTTCCGGGGCGGCTATTTCTATTCGATGGGCGACAGGCTGGAGAATTACTCGGAAATCTACGAGGTGGTGGCGCAAGGCGGACTGTCGAACCATTTCGTGATCGCCGATCCGCGACACGATATCCATTCCTACAGCGGCGAGGGACAGGTCGCGCTCAGCCTGGGCGATGATCGCCTGCGGCACCGTATCTTCGCGGGCTACCGCACGCGCAATCGCCTGACCGAAACCGGCGGTTCCGATTTCATCAGTGTCGCCCCGGTCGTTGACGGACAGGAAGTCAGCCAGGTCGTTTACGGACAAATTCACCGCATCGACGAGCCCGCATCGTTCGACTTCTCCGCCGTCAACGCCGGGCGCGTGCGCCAGTCCTCGTGGATGCTGGGCTATGTCGGCCAGCTGCAGGGCGTCGGTCATCTCAACATCGGCATCCAGAAGGCACGCTATCGGGCCAGGTCCCTCGACGGCGCCACCGGGCTGATCGACCGGTCGCGGGCCGATCCCTGGCTCTACAATGCAACCTTGATGATCGAGGCCACGCCGAAGCTGTCGGTCTACGTGGCGAGCCAGCGCGGGCTGGAGGACAGCGGCCTCGCGCCCGAGAACGCGGCCAATCGCGGCGAGCAGCTTCCGGCCACGAAGACCACCCAATACGAGGGCGGCGTGCGTTGGGATTTCGGCAAGGGCAAGCTGGTCCTCAGCGCCTTCCAGATCAGCAAGCCCTATTTCACCTACGATGGCGCCGACAATTTCGTCCAGCTCGGCAAGCGGCGCCACCGGGGCGTCGAGACGTCGCTGACGGGCCATTTCGGCGACCGTCTCGATATCGTGGCCGGGGCGGTACTCACCAACCGGGTCGTCACCGGCGAGGCGCGCGAGCTCGGCTATGGGAAACTGCCCGCCGGGACGCCATCGCTGTTCGGCCAGCTCGACGCCAACTACCGGACCGACTTCCTGGGTGGCCTCGTCGTGACCGGGGGGCTGCATTACACAGGCAAGCGCGCCGTCACCGCCAGGAAGATCGAGGAGCTGGGGGATCGGCAGCTGACCCTGCCGGGCTGGCTGCGGGTCGACCTTGGCCTTCGCCACCGTTTTTCACTCGGCGGAATGGATATCAGTGCGCGCGCCGTCGTCCAGAACATCTTCAATGAAAAGGAATGGCACGTGGTCGCGGCGGACGTCCTCTACCCCGAAGAGCAACGGAAGTTGCTGATCATCCTGACGACGGATTTTTGATATGCTCCGGCCAAGGAAAGCGAGCTGTCTCAAGGCCGACCTGCTTCACGATTGGTCCTCCTTGAATGCCTGCCGCAAGGCGTGCGAACCAGCGTGCTGATGACAAATGGACGGCGCTGTGCGAAAAAAGGCAGCCGCTGAGACGACGAAGTGGGCTTGGGAGAGAAGCCATGGCATCCATTGAAATCCGCCCCATTGCAGATGGGCTGACCTTCGGATCGCGCGTGACCGGCTTGGACCGCAACGCGCTGGCCGACGAGGATATTCGCACGCAGCTCAACGACCTGTTCATCGATCGCGGTGTGATTGTGTTCGAAGGCATGGAAGCCACCAGCGCAATGCAAATGGAGCTGAGCCAGGTCTTCGGTCCGCTAAAGGACCACCCCGTCGATAACGTCGACCGTGCCGACCGCGACCATCTGATGGGCGTGATCGAGCTTTCGACGCAGGCCTATCCCTGCGTTGTCGAGATCGACGGCAAGCCGCTGGTGACGTGGCAACCATGGCATTTCGACCACGCCTACAACGACGAACTCAACCGCGCCGGCGTGCTGCGCTCGCTCAAGATCGCCGCCGAGGACGGCCAGACCGGCTTCGCCGACGGCATCCAGATCTACAACGACATGGATCCGGCGATCCGCGACAAGGCCGAAGGGTTGCACCTGCTCTACAACCTTGACCTGCGCTACACCGAACAGAAGTTCGGCTTGCCGAAGAATTTCCGCCAGATCCGGCCGCATGACAAGGATTTCATCGCCATGGCCAAGACCTTGCCGCGTTCAATCCATCCAGTCATCTGGACCCGCGACACGGGCGAGAAGGTGTTTCACATGACGCCATACGGCTGTCAGGGCATCGAAGGCAGCGAAAAGTCCGAGGACTTCCAGCTCCTTCAGGAAATCTGGGACGAGGCGATGCGGGTGGTGAAACCCTATCGCCATTCGTGGAAGCTCACCGATATGGTGATCTGGGACAATTGGCGCGTGTTGCACGAAGCCTGCGGCTGCAACCCGAACGAGGAGCGCGTCATGCACCGCACCACGATCAAGGGTGACTATGGGTTGGGCCGGTTCGAGCAGAAGCCGGAGTTGGCCGGGGCTGGCTGAGCTGCACGGTCGATTGCCGCCCGCTGCGGCTTCGCGAAAGAGCGGCGGCCGGCCAAATCCCCAAAAGGGTTGGTCTTGGCTTGAGGCTCGATTGGCCATAGCCTTCGCGCAAAGTGGTCTTGGGAGACACGCAAATGGACGAGGCACGCCTGCAGGAAATGTGGGACCACCACGAGATCCGCCAGCTGCTCGCCACCTATTGCCATGGTTGCGACCGCGGCGACGAGGTGGAGATGGCAAGCACTTATGCCGCGGACAGCCGGGACGATCACGGCCCGCGCAAGATGGAAGGGCGGCGCTTCTCGATCGAGACTGTCGAGGAAGCGCTGCGCACCACCAATCTCGTCAGCCATCAGCTCGGCCAGTCGCTGATCACGGTGCATGGCGACAGTGCGGGCGCCGACACCTATTTCATCGCCACGCTGCTCTATCCCGGCAAGGACGGGGGCGAGACGATCGGCCAGCTTGGCGGCCGCTATGTCGACACGCTGGTCCGCGAGAACGGCAAATGGCTGATCAAGGACCGCATCTGCGTGCGCGAATGGTCGCATTCCCATCCCGTGACCGGGGACTGGCTGGCCGAAGCGGGCTTTGCCGGCATGCAACGCGGCCAGGCGGACCCCTCCTATGCCGCGCTCGGCCTGACCCATTCGGGCAATCCGTGGCTCAGCGAAGTCGAGGCGCCGGCCTGAATCGGGGCTTTCCTACAGCAGTGAAGTTCTGCATCATCGGCGGGCTCTTTCTCACCGTCGCAAATCACTGAAATCACTCGGGATTAGGGCCGGGAAGCCGGAACACGGCCAGAGTTTCGCCATGCCCGACAGGGGCAAACTTCAAGAAGTTCCGGCCCTTCAGAGCAGCATGTCGACGGCGTGGATCACCACGCCGAACAGCCCGCCCACCAGCGTGCCGTTGATGCGGATGAACTGCAGATCCCGGCCGACGGCGCTTTCGACCCGGTCGGTCACCGTCTGCGCGTCCCAGCGCTTGACCGTTTCCGAAACCAGCCGGACGATCTCGTCGCCGTAGCGCGAGACGATGCCGACCAGCGTGCGCCGCGCGAATCGGTTGACCAGCAGCTGCAGACGCCGGTCTTCCGACAATGCCCTGCCGAGTTCCTCGAGGCTGGCGCCCAGCTCCCCCGACAGTACCTTGTCGGGATCTCGGGCACCGCGCAGCAGCAAGGCCCGGACCCGCTCCCAGACGCCGTCGAGCCAGTGGGCCATGGCCGGATTTGTCAGCACTTCGGCTTTCATCGCCATGACCCGCTCCTGCATCGCCGGATCGTGCAGCAGGTCGTATGCCAGCGTTTCCAGGCCTTCCTCGACCTTGCCGCGCAGCGGATGATCCTTGATCACCAGCGTTTCGGCCAGCAGCTTGTAGATTCCGTCGAGTACGGCGTTGGCCATCCGCTCGTCGAGCCCGGTCCAGCGCACCAGTGCGTTCGCGCGCTGGCGGATGATCTCTCGCATCAGGTCCTCATTGGCCTCGATCGTCAGCGCCGCCCATTTGATCAGCCCTTCGAGCACCGGCATGTGACGCCGATCCGCGATCGCCGCAGTCAGCAGCTGGCCGAGCAGCGGCGCGACATCGAGCCGTTCGAGCTGCCTTCTCATCGCCGACTTGACGAGGCCGCCGAGCTGCTGCTGATC
>JAGREL010000276.1 GCA_020446575.1 Novosphingobium sp.
CCAGGATCGACGTGTGTTGAAAGGCACTGTTTTCGCCCGGGCTGAGTAACCCGTAAAAGGCTCAAAACACACAAGTGCCAATGACAATGAAGCACTCGCTATTGCCGCGTAATTTTAGGGGCTAACGCCCTGAATTTACAAAGCTAAAGCGCGGTTGGACCCACCGGGCAACAGAAGCGGATTCCAGGGGCCCGAGGCGAGCCTGGCAACAGAATCGCCTCACTTTCCTTGATATTTGACCGTCGCCCCTGCGCAGGCAGGGGCCTGGATAAGGTTGGGAGCCGTTCGTCGAGTTCGGGATTGCACCACCGCTTTGGAAACCAGCGCAACAGGCTAATTGGCCGAAGATGGGCCCCTGCCTGCGCAGGGGCGACGTAATATCAGAGTTGCGGTTCGGTCTCCGCCTCGCGTCGCTCCCGCTCGTAGCGCAGGCAGTCGAGGATCTTTGCGCCGGCCAGGAACACAGCGCAGGTGCAGGCCAGGAACAACAGCTTGCCGCCAATGCCGGGGAATTGCGTGAGGTATGCGCTGCCGCGCTCCGTTGCGCCCAGAGCGAGCGCATAGATGATCAGATAGGCCTCGAACCTGGTCTTGATCACGAAGAGACGGCCCAACTTCCCTAACATTCTTAACCTTTCTTACCGTTCCCAGACAGCAACCATCATGCCAGACATGCGTTCATGCGCAAGACGCTGGTTAACGGAACCGTTTGTGTAAACCTGCCCGACGGTGTGGGCGGCCCTGGTTCGGACGACGCACCCGTTGCCATCCACTCCACGATGCGTCATAGGCGCGCATCGTTCCTTCCCCAGGGCATGTTGAATTCCCGCCGCCGCGCATGTGCGCGTGCGGTGCAGACACTGCGAGGAAAGATGACTGACAGGATTGAATGTTCCGGACTGAAAGTTGACGCGAAACTGGCGCAATTCATCGAGGGCGAAGTGCTGGCGCCGCTGGGGCAGGACGCCGGCGTCTTCTGGAAAGGCTTCGCGGCGCTGCTCGGCAAGTTCGCGCCACGCAACCGCGAGCTTCTGGCGGTGCGCGATACGCTGCAAGCCCGGATCGACGAGTGGCATCAGGCGCGCGCCGGCAAGCCGGTCGAACAGGATGAGTACCAGGCGTTCCTGACCGAAATCGGCTATCTGGTTCCGGAACCCGGCGATTTCGAAGTTACGACCGAAGACGTCGATCGCGAGATTGCCAAGATGGCCGGGCCGCAGCTGGTCGTGCCGGTGCTCAATGCGCGGTTCCTGCTCAACGCCGCGAATGCGCGCTGGGGTAGCCTCTACGACGCCTACTATGGCACCGATGCGCTCGACGCGCCGCCGGCGCGTCCGGGCGGCTACGACGAAGAGCGCGGCGCTGCGGTGATCAAGGCGGGGCGCGCCTTCCTCGACGGGGTAGTGCCGCTTTCCGGCATGAGCTGGTCCGACTGGGACGGCGAAGGTGATCCGCCGCTCGCCGATGCTGCGGTGCTGATCGGCCACCGCAACGGCGGGCTGCTGATGGAGCACAACGGGCTCAGCATCGAGCTGGTGCTGGACCACTCCCATCCGGTCGGCGCTACCGACAAGGCCGGAATTGCCGACATCATCCTCGAAGCGGCGCTGACCACTATCGTCGACCTTGAGGATTCGGTCGCGGCCGTCGATGCCGAGGACAAGCTGGCGGCCTACCGCAACTGGCTGGGAGTCATTCGCGGCGACCTGACCGACACGTTCGACAAGGGCGGCAAAACGCTGACCCGCGAACTGGCCGAGGACCGTCACTGGACGGCGCTCAACGGCGCCGACCATGTCCTGCCCGGCCGCAGCCTGCTGTTCGTGCGCAATGTCGGCCATCTGATGACCAATCCCGCGATTCTGCTCGAAGACGGCAGCGAGATTCCCGAAGGCATCATGGATGCGGTGATCACCAGTGCGATCAGCAAGCACGATCTGGAAGGCTTGGGCAAGTATCGCAACTCGCGCGCAGGCAGCATCTACATCGTCAAGCCGA
>JAGREL010000277.1 GCA_020446575.1 Novosphingobium sp.
AACGGAACAGCGGCAGCTCGACCGGCTCCCAGTCTTCCGGCGTCTTGCCCTTGGGCGCCTCCAGCATGCCGTCGTAAACGAGATCGCGCTCGCGCAGCCAGGCTTCGGACTCGGCGGGCTTGCCGGCACCCTGCAACTCGGCTTCGGACGAAAAGATATCGTGATGGATGCCAAGCAGGCCAAGGTCCTCGCGGATCATCGCCATCATGTCGGCGACGGCCTCCTTGCGGAACAGCACCAGCCATTCGCTTTCGGGCGCATCGACGAACTTGCTGCCGTAGTGAGTAGCCAACCGGTGGCCGGTCGGTGCCAGATAGGCGCCGGGATACAGCCCTTCCGGAATCTCGCCGATGTCCTCGCCCAGCGCCTCGCGGTAGCGCAGGTGCACCGAGCGGGCGAGCACGTCGACCTGCCCGCCGGCATCGTTGACGTAATATTCGCGGACCACCTTGTGCCCGGAGAATTCGAGCAGCGAGGCCAGCGCATCGCCCACCACCGCCCCCCGGCAATGGCCCATGTGCATCGGCCCGGTCGGATTGGCCGAAACGTATTCGACGTTGACCGTCGCCCCGCCGCCCATGGCCGAACGGCCGTAGTCCGCGCCCAGCGCGGCGATGTTGCGCAATTCGGCCAGCCACGCCTCGCGCGAAAGGCGCAGGTTGATGAAGCCGGGCCCGGCGATCTCGGCGCCGGTCACGTGCGGCAGCTTTGCCAGTTCGGCTACCAGCCCCTCGGCCAGATCGCGCGGCTTCATGCCCGCAGGCTTGGCCAGCACCATCGCGGCATTGGTGGCCAGATCGCCATGCGAGGGATCGCGAGGCGGCTCGACGGTAATGGCTGCGCGGTTCAGCCTGGCAGGCAGCGAACCCGCCGCTTCCAGCGCATCAAGCGCGGCGGAAACATGGCCGGCGAACGCGGCGTGAAGTGTATTGGTCTCGGACATGCGCGGGCGGTTAGCGGGGAATGCTCGGAAAGGGAACATCTCGTTCCGGTATCCAAATAATGGCAGGCGATACGCCGGCACCCTCTTGCGACTTTCTCAATATCGCGTATCAGGTCGCCAAGGTCGCTTGAAAAAGTCCTTCGATGGCTCACAACCATGCGATGGGCAACGGATGATATAGGGAAATATCTACCGTGCGACATCCTGCATTCGCCTTGCTTATGAAGGCATTCGATAATTGTGAGATCACGATTTCACCCCTTGGATTGCGAGCCAAAGGTGCCTTCGGCGTGACATCGGCGTTAATCATCGCCCTACTTGCGATGATTCTAATTTTGCCTGGCTGACGACGGAAATCTGGATCAAAATCGTTTGCTTCAAAAACGCCCCTTATTGGCATAAAGCCACGCCCCATGCGCCCTACCCCGCCCCCGAAGACCTACCGGGTCAAGAGCTTCGGCTGCCAGATGAACGTCTATGACGGCGATCGCATGGCCGAACTGCTGGCCGAGCAGGGCCTGTCCCCCGCCTCCGAGGGGACGGACGCCGACCTGGTGGTGCTCAACACCTGCCATAT
>JAGREL010000278.1 GCA_020446575.1 Novosphingobium sp.
GCCCCGGTCGTCGACCTCGTCTTCCCGCCGCGCTGTCCGTTGTGCGGGGAGGGGTTGTCTGCGCAGACCGGCCTGTGCGTGTCCTGCTGGAACGACCTTGTCATACCCGGCGAGCCCGCCTGCGGCTCATGCCATCGGCCGTTCGGAGACAGCGTGCCCGACGGCGCGATCTGCGCGGCTTGCATGGCGAACCCGCCGAAGCATGACGGCATCGCCGCCGGCACGCTCTACAACGACGCCTCGCGGCGGCTGGTGCTGGCTTTCAAGCACGGCAACCGGATTGCGCTCGCGCCGATGATGGCCCGGCTGATGACGGCGAAGCTCGGTTTCGTCGATGAGAGCTGGCTCATCGTTCCGGTGCCGCTTCATCGCTGGCGGCTTTGGCGGCGCGGTTTCAACCAGGCGGGGGTGCTGGCGCGCGAAATCGCGAAGGCGCGCGGGGCAAGGCTGCTCGTCGACGCGCTGGAACGGCGCAGGGCAACACCGGTGCTGGGCGGGCTGGGACGCAAGGCGAGGGCCAGGGCGCTTGTCGGCGCGATTGCTGTCAACGGACGGCGGCGGGATTGCCTGAAGAATGCCAATATCGTTCTGGTCGACGATGTGCTTACCAGCGGCGCGACCAGCGAGGCCTGCGTCGCCGCGCTCAAGCGCGCCGGGGCGGAGCGCGTCGTCGTCGCCTGTTTCGCTCGGGTACTGGAAGAAGCTTTGCCACATGGCTGAAACAAAAACGCCCGAGGCTGGTGCCTCGGGCGTCCTCGTGACGAATTCGCAAGGACACCGCTTGCGCAGCTGGGCGATCAATCCCCCTCGATCGCTCGGTCCTGCCCCTCATCAATTGACCATTTCCGGCCCTGTGCCGGCACTGGCCGATCCCTGAACCATGGCAATTGCGCTTTGCCGTTTGCCGGCGTGCTGTTGTCTCTTGGTTCGCAGGCTTGTTCTCTCGAATTCGCAAAAATGAAAAGGGCGTTTGCCCGCACTGATGGATTTTGGTCTTCATCTGTGGTTATCGTGCAACAATCGACGCATTTTCCCGTCCCAGGAAGGATCAATTACCGCATGTCAGACGTTTCGCCGGCGGACCGTGAACAAGGTTCGGCCTTTCTCCCGCGCTTCGATTCACAGGGTCTGTTAACCGCGATCGCCGTTGATTCGGCGAGCAGGGAAGTGTTGATGGTCGCATTCATGGATGAGGAAGCACTGGCCAAGACGCGCGAAACGGGGCTTGCCCATTTCCATTCGCGCTCGCGCGGCCGCCTCTGGCTGAAGGGCGAGACGTCGGGCCATTTCCTGCACGTCGAGGAGATCAGGGTCGATTGCGACCAGGATGCGCTGGTCCTGGCGGTGCGTCCGGAAGGCCCGGCCTGCCACACCGGTGAGCGCAGCTGCTTCTACCGCAGGCTGGACGGCGACAAACTGACCCGGCTGAAAGACTGAAGCCGGGCCAAGCAAATCCGGCACGAAAGGGATCGAGTGATGCCGACCTATACTGCACCCGTGCGCGATGCCCGGTTCATCGTCGCCGAAGTCCTCAAGATCGAAGCCCACGCGAACCTGCCCGGCTTCGAGAGCGCGACGCCCGATATCGTCGATGCCGTGCTCGAAGGAGCGGGCAAGTTTGCCGCGGAAGTGTTGGCGCCGCTCAATGCCTCGGGCGATGCGCAGGGCTGCACCCGCAATGCCGACGGGTCGGTAACGACGCCCGAAGGTTTCGGGCAGGCGCATGCCCAGTTCCGGGAGTCCGGCTGGGGCACGCTATCCGCACCGGCCGAGTTCGGCGGGCAGGGCATGCCGCATGTGCTGGGCTTCGCGGTGGAGGAATTCATGTCCTCGGCCAACCAGGCCTTCGCCATGTATCCGGGGCTCACCAATGGCGCCGTCGGTGCGCTGCTCGCCAAGGGTTCGCCGGAGCTGCAGCGGAAATATGTGCCGAAGATGATTGCCAACGAATGGCTCGGCACGATGAATCTCACCGAGCCGCAATGCGGCACCGATCTCGGCTTGATCCGCACTCGCGCCGAGCCACAGCCTGATGGCAGCTACTCGATAACCGGCACCAAGATCTTCATTTCGGCCGGCGAACACGACCTGACCGAAAACATCATCCACCTCGTGCTGGCCCGCACGTTGGACGCGCCGGAAGGGACCAAGGGCATATCGCTGTTCGTCGTGCCCAAGGTGCTGGTGGAAGAGGATGGCTCTCTGGGCGAGCGCAATGCCGTCTCCTGCGGTGCGATCGAGCACAAGATGGGCATTCACGCCAATGCCACCTGCGTAATGAATTACGATGAGGCGAAGGGCTGGCTGGTCGGCGAGGAGAACAAGGGGCTGGCCGCGATGTTCATCATGATGAACGCAGCCCGCCTCGGTGTGGGTATGCAGGGGCTCAGCCAGGCCGAAGTCGCATACCAGAACGCGGTGGCCTATGCTGCGGAGCGTCGGCAGGGCCGGGCGCTGACGGGGCCCGCCGATCCCGACGAGAAGGCCGATCCGCTGTTCGTTCATCCGGACGTCCGCCGTATGCTGATGGACGCCAAGGCATTCATCGAAGGCATGCGCGCGCTGGCGCTGTGGGGCGGACTGCTGGTCGATCTCGCCGAGAAGGCGCCGAGCGAGGAAGAGCGGCAGCAGGCTGACGACCTAGTCAGCCTGCTCACGCCGGTTATCAAGGGCTACGGCACCGACAAGGGCTATGAGACGGCGACGGACATGCAGCAGGTCTGGGGCGGTCACGGCTATATCGTCGAAAACGGCATGGAGCAGTTCGTGCGCGATGCTCGCATTGCCATGATCTACGAAGGCGNNGCGCCAACGGCATCCAGGCGATGGACCTGGTCGGGCGCAAGCTCCCCAGGGACGGGGGCCGGGCGATCCAGGCCTTCTTTGCGCTTGTCGATGAGGAGTGTGCCTCGGCGAAGGATTTTGAGCGGCTTGCCGATCTCGCCGCGCGCCTTGAGAAGGCCAATGGCGAGCTTAAGGCGGCGGCGATGTGGTTCGTGCAGAACGCGATGGCCAATCCCGATAACGCAGGGGCTGGCGCGTACCATTACATGCACATCGCCGGGATCGTCGCGCTCGGGCTTATGTGGCTGCGCATGGGCAAGGCTGCTGCGGAAGCGCTCGCCGCAGGCGATTCGGACCCCGCGTTCTACGAGGCGAAGCTCGTCACCGCCCGCTATTTCGGTGAACGATTCACACCGGATGCCGGTGCGCTCAGGCGCAAGATCGAAGCAGGTGCCGAGGCGATGATGGCGCTTACACCGGAGATGTTCACTTTCTCCTGATCCGTGGATCGGGCAATTTTTGCGTTGAATCGTTGGGGTTTAGCGCTTCGCCCGACTTTGCGTCCGGATCATCGCAGGAGGCTGGCAAGACAATGCAGGCTGGGTCAGCCATGCGTTCGACAGGGGGTTGTCTAAGTGAGGAGCAACCGATGTCGACCAGCCTTGAAAATGCGGTACTCGCTACCGTTGCGGCACTGGTTCTTGCGGTGGCAACGGGCGCGATCCATGCCGCCGAAGCAGCGGAATCGGAGCCTGTCGCATTGCAGCCGACAATCGACACCGACAAGGATGGCAAGCCCGACGCGTGGGACCGCAACAGCGATGGCACTGCCGATGCCTGGGATGCCAATGGAGACGGGAAGCCTGACCGTTTCGACCACAACCGCGACGGAAAGCCTGACTGATTCCAGCCGTAACACGCGCGCCGAAACCTAATTCGCAGTCCCACCTGAAACTTTGGCCGATCTCTTCCTTCTCCGCGAAGAGGTCGGCCTTTTTTTGAGACAGACCGTTGGTGGCGTTTGCTACGCCGCGAAAACTTCGTCGAACAGGCTGAGCATTGCCGCCCAGCTCTGCCGGTCGGCGCTGGCGTCATAGGCAACCGCGTCGAGGTTGCGCTCGTCGCTGCCGGGATCGGTGAAACCGTGGCGCACGCCGCTGTAGGAATGGAAGTGCCAGTTGGCGCCCGCCGTGTCCATTTCCTCCCAGAAAGCCGGCACCTGCTTGCGCGGCACCATCGGATCGGCGTCGCCGTGACAGACGAGGATGCGTGCCTTGATGTCTCCCGGCCCGGCCCGCTGTTGCGTCTGGAGCAGCCCGTGGAAGCTCACGACGGCGGCAAGCCCGGCTCCGTCGCGCGCGATCTCGAGCGCGGCCTGCCCGCCGAGGCAATAGCCGATCGCCGCCATCGGCAGGCCGGCAGCTTCGGGATGGCTGCCCAGTGCCGCGACAGCCGCGCGCAGTCTCGTGCGGTAATGCTCTGCGCTCTGGCGCAGCTTTTCCGCCAACGGGCCGACCGTCTCGAAGCTCTCGACCGGTTCACCGTAGAAATCCGCGATCATCGCGAGATAGCCCGCATCGGCGAGCATGCGGGCGCGCCGCTCGACCGGCGGGTTGGCGTTGACGATGGTGGGGAAGATGACCACCGCCGCGCGTGGTTTGCCGGCTGGACGCGCCAGCCAGCCGGTAAGCGCCAGATCGCCGTCGGCGTAGTCGACGCGTTCCAGCGTGCTCATTCAGGCAGGAAATCGGCGACCGAGAGATAGCGTTCGCCGGTGTCGTAATTGAAGCCGAGAACGCGGCTGCCCGCCGGCAAGTCCGGGAGCTTCTGTGCGATCGCGGCCAGGGTCGCGCCCGAACTTATTCCGACCAGCATGCCCTCTTCGGTCGCGCAGCGGCGGGCCATTTCCTTGGCGTCAGCCGGGTCGACCTGGATTGCGCCGTCGATGGCCTGGGTATGGAGGTTCGACGGGATGAAGCCCGCACCGATGCCCTGGATCGGATGCGGGGCGGGTTGTCCGCCGGAAATCACAGGGGAGAGCGTGGGCTCCACGGCATAGGCCTTCATGTCCGACCATTTCCCCTTGAGCGTCTCGGCGCAGGCGGTGAGATGACCGCCCGTGCCGACGCCGGTGATCAGGACGTCGATCGGGCTGTCCGCGAAATCGTCGAGGATCTCCTTGGCCGTTGTGCGGACATGGACATCGATATTCGCAGGGTTGTCGAACTGCTGCGGCATCCAGGCGCCGGGTGTCGTATCGACAAGTTCCTTGGCTCGCTCGATCGCGCCTTTCATTCCCTTCTCGCGCGGCGTGAGGTCGAATGTCGCACCATAGGCGAGCATCAGCCGCCGGCGTTCGAGGGACATCGATTCGGGCATTACCAGCACCAGCTTGTAGCCCTTTACCGCTGCGACCATGGCAAGGCCGATGCCGGTGTTGCCCGACGTCG
>JAGREL010000279.1 GCA_020446575.1 Novosphingobium sp.
CCCTGAAACTCGCCAATGCGCTGGAAGAGGCCGGCATTCCGATCCTCGGCACCACGCCCGACGCCATCGACCTTGCCGAAGACCGCGAGCGCTTTGCCGCGCTGGTCGAGAAGCTGGACCTCAAGCAGCCGGCCAACGGCATCGCCCGCAGCCGCGACGAGGCCGTCGCCGTCGCCAACCGCATCGGCTATCCCGTGCTGATGCGCCCCAGCTATGTGCTGGGCGGGCGCGCCATGGAAATCGTCGACAGCGAAAACCAGCTCGACGACTACATCGCCACCGCCGTGCAGGTCTCTGGCGACAGCCCGGTGCTGATCGACCAGTATCTGCGCGATGCCGTGGAATGCGACTGCGATGCGCTGTGCGACGGCGAACAGGTCGTGGTCGCGGGCGTCATGCAGCATATCGAGGAAGCCGGAATCCATTCGGGCGACAGTGCCTGCACCCTGCCGCCCTACAGCCTGCCGCCGGAAATCGTGGAAGAAATGGAACGTCAGGCCGAATTGCTGGCGATGGGACTGGGCGTGCGCGGGCTGATGAACGTGCAGTTCGCGGTCAAGGACGGCGAGGTTTACCTGATCGAGGTGAACCCGCGCGCCAGCCGCACGGTTCCCTTCGTCGCCAAGGCGATCGGCCAGCCCGTGGCCAAGATCGCGGCTCGCGTCATGGCTGGCGAAAAGCTCTCCGATTTTCCGCCGTTCAAGCGCAAGCTCAACTACATGGCGGTCAAGGAAGCCGTCTTCCCCTTCGCTCGTTTCCCCGGCGTCGACCCGGTGCTGAGCCCGGAAATGAAGTCGACCGGCGAGGTGATGGGCATCGATGCCGACTTCGCCACGGCCTTTGCCAAGTCCCAGATCGGCGCCGGCACGCTGCTGCCCGACGGCGGGGTGGCTTTCGTATCGGTCAAGGATAGTGACAAGCCGCAGATCCTGGAAGCGGTGCGCGAACTCGTGAAGCTGGGCTTCACGATTATCGCGACGGGCGGCACCCAGCGCTACCTTGCCGATGCCGGGGTTCCGGTGGAGCTTGTGAACAAGGTTGCAGAGGGGCGGCCGCATATCGTCGACAAGATCGTCGATGGCGAGATCTCGGCGATCTTCAACACAACGGAAGGCTGGCAGAGCCTGAAGGACTCCCAATCGATCCGCGCTTCGGCGCTGACCGCGAAGGTTCCCTATTTCACGACTGCCGCTGCGAGCCGGGCAGCGAGCCAGGCCATGGTAGCCCTGCGCGGAAGCCAACTTGCAGTGCGCTCATTACAAGACTATTATAATAGCAACTGATTTCGCCTCCCAACATTGCGAATGACCGGGCCGGTTCCGTAACGGAACGGGAGGGTCGGTTAGTCGCGGAAGACCGGGCGGCGCCAGAAGGAAGGACAATGATGGCGAGTGTCGAGAAGCTGCCGATGCTGGCGGAAGGCTATGAAAAGCTGACCGCCGAGCTGAAAGCGCTGCGCGAAGAACGGCCCCGTATCGTCGAGGCCATCGAGGAAGCGCGCGCCCATGGCGACCTT
>JAGREL010000031.1 GCA_020446575.1 Novosphingobium sp.
ATGATGGCGCTGTTCCATCGCGAACGCACCGGCGAGGGCCAGGAAGTGGAAGTCGGCATGTTCGAGACCATGGCCTCGTTCATGCTCACCGAACATGCCAGCGGCATGCTGTTCGATCCGCCGCTCGGCCCCGCGCATTACCACCGGGCGGTGGCCAGGAACCGCAAGCCCTACAAGACGAAGGACGGCTATGTCGCCGCGCTGGTCTACAACGACAAGCACTGGAACGCCTTCGTCGATGCGGTGAAGCCGGCCTGGGCGACCGAGGAATTTTCCACCTTGGCAAACCGGGCGAAGCAGATCGACCGGGTCTACGGCCTGCTCGCAGAGACTTTCGCCGAGCGCACTACGCAGGAATGGCTCGACCTGCTCGAAGAACTGCACGTTCCCGCCGCACGTCTGCGCACCACCGACGAGCTGTTCGAGAATGAGCATCTCAATGCAATCGGCTTCTTCGAGACGGTCGAAAGCCGGCATGGGCCGATCCGCTTTCCCGGCGTGCCGACATGGTTCTCGCAAACGCCCGGCAGGGTCTCGGGCCCCACGGCGGAGCTGGGCGAGCACACCGAAGAAGTACTCGAAGAACTGGGGCTGACAATTCCATCGGGAAAACTGGCAGGCGCGGATTCCAAATGAACAGGTGTGTTGATTTGGTCTGGCAGGCCAATCCCAGTTCGGCTAACAGCGACTCCGCATCGAAATTCGGGAGAGGGATGGACAGCACCGCAGAGCCGGGTTCCTGCACGTCACATCGGTGACGGGCGCGGCACGTCATTTTTCGGCAACTCTCTGCGTTTTCAACATCCATGCACAAGCCAACACGATCGAGATCAGGAAAGGCGAACCATGTACGACAACAACCCCCAGGCGGAGACAAAGCCTGCAGATTCGACCAGCATCCCTGTCTACAAGCGCATCCTCGACCTGTTCGAGGCCGAAGGGATCAACACGATCTTCGGCATTCCCGATCCGAATTTCGTGCACTTGTTCCTGGAAGCGGAAACGCGCGGCTGGACGGTCGTTTCCCCGCACCACGAAGCATCAGCGGGCCATATGGCCGCTGCGGCCGCCCGCATCACCGGTAAGCCCGCGGTCTGCATCGGCACGCTCGGGCCCGGCATGGCCAATGCCATGCCGGCGATCCAGTGCGCCAAGGTCGAGAACGATCCGGTCATCTTCCTGGGCGGCCAGCGCGCCCGCGTGACCGAGCGGCGCGTACGCCGCGGTCGGATCCAGTTCGTGCGGCAGGAGCCGATGATCGAGGATTCGGTGAAGTTTTCCTCATCGATCGAATATGCCGACCAGACCGACGAGATCATCCGCGAGGCGATCCGCGTCTCGATGTCTGGCACGCCGGGCCCGAGCTACATCGAATATCCCGCCCATGTGATCCTCGAAGAAGTCGAGAACACCCCGATCCTGCCTCCGCACCGCTATCGCCTCACCAACCAGGGCGCGGACGGCGACCGCATCGCCGAGGCGGCGAAACTCATCAAGGAAGCCAAGAACCCGATCCTGCTGGTCGGCCACGCGGTCCACACGTCGAAGAGCGGTGCGGCCGTTAAGGAACTGGCCCTGAAGATGAATTGCCCGGTCATCCAGACCTCGGGCGGCACTTCGTACATCGAAGGGCTCGAAGACCGCACCTTCCAGTATGTCTTCTCCGAAGCCTCGATCGACGCGGTCGAGGCTTCGGACGTCGTCGTCGCGCTTGGCACCGAGTTGGGCGAGCCGCTGCATTTCGGCCGCTGGCGCCACTGGTACGACAAGGAAGACGAGCGCAAGTGGATCTATGTGCAGCAGGACCCGACGGCGATCGGCGTCAACCGCCCGATCGACGTGCCCCTGGTCGGCGACCTGCGCGCCGTGGTGCCGCAGCTGACCCGCGCGCTGGGCGATACCATGCCGCCCGCCAAGGGGCTCGAGACCTTCATGAAGGAAGGCGCTGCCGAACTCGTCGAACTGGCCGGGGAATCGCTGGAGCACAGCGACGGCAGCGGCAATGTGCCGATGAACACCGCGCGCTTCGTGGTCGAATCGACCAAGGCCTTCCCCAAGGACGGCATCATGATCCGCGACGGCGGCGCGACGGTGATCTACCAGTGGACCTATTCGCAGTGCAAACCGCATGACGTGATCTGGAACCAGAACTACGGCCATATCGGCACCGGCCTGCCCTATGCGACCGGCGCGATGCTCGCCGACCAGGCGGCGACCGGCAAGGTCCGCCCCGGCATGCTGCTGACTTCGGATTCGTCCTTCCTGTTCCATGTCGCCGAGCTTGAAGTCGCGGTGCGCAAGAACCTGCCGCTGGTCTGCGTCGTCGGCGTGGACTTCCAGTGGGGCCTTGAAGTGGGCGTCTACAAGCGCACGTTCGGCCAGGGCACCGCGGAAACGGGCACGCACTGGTCAGACAAGGTCCGCTTCGACAAGATCGGCGAAGGCTTCGGCTGCTACGGAGAATTCGTCGAAAAGGCGGAAGACCTCGGCGCTGCCATTGCCCGCGCTTACGCCAAGGGCGGTCCGGCAGTGATCCACGTGCCGATCGACCCGAAGGCCAATTCCGAGGAAATGCCGAAATACGAACGGTTCCGCACCTGGTACGCCGAAGGCACGCAGTAGTGAGTTCCTCCCACGGCTTGCCGGGGGAGGATTGAATGGAGAGGTTATGCGCGACTATCTGAAATTCTACATCGACGGCAAATGGGTCGACCCGATCGAGCCGAAGACCGCCGAAGTCATCAATCCCGCGACCGAGGCCGTCTCCGGCCACATCTCGCTGGGCTCGCCCGCCGACGTCGACAAGGCGGTCGCCGCCGCGCGCCGCGCCTTCGCCAGCTATTCGGAAACCTCGGTGAAGGACCGGCTCGATCTGCTCGAGACGATCCAGGCGGAATACCTGCGCCGGGAGCGCGAGCTGGGCGAGGCGATCACCGAGGAAATGGGCGCGCCGATATCGCTCGGCTGCGGTTTCCACACCCTGCTCGGCAAGGGCCATCTCGGCACCGCGATCGAGATCCTCAAGGAATACAAGTTCGAGGAAGAGCGCGGCGTCACCCTGATCCGCAAGGAGCCGATCGGTGTGTGCGGCCTGATCACACCGTGGAACTGGCCGATGAACCAGACCTGCGTGAAGATCTTCCCGGCGCTCGCGGTGGGCTGCACGATGATCCTCAAACCCCCGCAACTCGCTCCCTATTCCGCGCAGCTGCTGGCCGAGATCATCGATGCCGCCGGCGTGCCCGCCGGCGTGTTCAACATGATCCAGGGCAAGGGCAGCGTCATCGGCACCGCGCTGACCACTCATGAGGACGTCGACATGATCTCCTTCACCGGGTCGGAAAGCGTCGGCATCCAGATCCAGAAGGACGCGGCAGACACGGTCAAACGCGTCGGGCTGGAGCTGGGCGGCAAGAGCCCGTGGATCGTCCTCGACGATCCCGACTTGGCGACCAATGTCGCCGGCGCCACCGCCGGAATGATGGGCAACTCGGGCCAGACCTGCAGCGCCGGATCGCGCCTGCTGGTGCCCAATGCCCGGATGGACGAGGCGAAGGCGGCGGCGAGAGAGGCGTGCGAAGGCGTCACCGTCGGCGATCCCAACGGCAATTTCGCCATGGGCCCGGTCGTATCGATGGACCAGTATAAGGACATCCAGCGCTACATCCAGCTCGGCATCGACGAAGGCGCCGAGCTGATCGCCGGCGGTCCGGGCAAGCCGGAAGGGCTCGAAAAGGGCGCCTATGTCCGCCCGACCGTGTTCCTTTCCAACAACCAGCGCACGATCGACCGCGAGGAGATCTTCGGGCCGGTGCTGGTGATGATGGGCTACGACGACCTCGACGATGCGATCGAGATCGCCAACGATTCCAATTTCGGCCTGGGCGGCTACGTCAGCGGGCAAGACCTCGAAACCGCCCGCGCGCTTTCCAAGCGGATGCGTACCGGCGCGATCTGGATCAACGGCGCCTTCGATTTCCACGCACCGTTCGGCGGCTACAAGCGCTCCGGCAACGGCCGCGAATGGGGCGAGTTCGGCTTCGAGGAATATCTCGAGGTCAAGTCAGTGATCGGCTGGAACGCGGCCTGACCGGAAGGCTGGGGAGCCTGCCGCAGGCGGGCTCCCTTCTGCCGGGCGCCTGGCCACCGGCATACACCGCGCAGACGGACCAGCCGGAGGTTTCAGCTCCGTCTGGCGATGACGGTGAAGTTCTCTCTGAAAAAGATGCGGGGATCGTTCGGATACCCCTTGATGAAAAGCCTTGCCACGGGCGCAAGCATCCAGGGCCTGACAAGGCTTCCGCAAACGGCGACGATACCCCTGGGCAACCAGGACCAGAAACCGAAACGCATGCGCCGCTCAAGGACGATATCGAACCCCTGATCGATGAGCAGATTGCGCACTCTGAGCGGCGTGGTGATGAAATTGTGGGTGTAGTCGGAGTTCCAGAACAGCAGGCCGTGGGAAAGCACGTTGGGGCAGTTGATTACGCAAATGCCGCCCGGCGCCAGTAGTTCGGCGACCGCTGCGATGAAATCGACTGCCTCCTGCCTCGTGTCCTGATGTTCAAGCACATGCGAAAGATAGATGCAGTCGAACTGCCGGCCGGACAGTTCCTCTACCCTTCCGGGGAAGGCGGAATGGATGCAGTCGATGCCCCGTTCGCGCAGTTCCTGCGCGAGGACGGGTGACCTCTCGATGGCGGAATAGGAAAAGCCGAAGGATATCGCTTCGTGCGCGAATTCGCCGTTGCCCGGGCCGATCTCCAGCAGGGAAACGGAAGCGGGTGCGCCAGCCCGCTCGCCAAGGGCGTCGCAGATGGCCGAGAGATAGGTTTTCTCGACCCAGCGTTTGAGCGCGCGCCCGATCCCGCTCTTCTTGCTCGATTGCGCCCAGGCGAGATAGTTCTGCTGCGTGTTCATGTTTCGATATTGGCCGCAAGGCCCGGAAAGACAAGCCGGAAGGCCTCATGCCGTAACAGTCCGTTAGGATTGGGTGTGGTTCGGCACTATGCTTGACGCGCTTCGGAAAGCAGCTAAATGCCGCGAACTCCGTGCCGGGCGGTTAGCTCAGTTGGTAGAGCATCTCGTTTACACCGAGAGGGTCGGCGGTTCGAGCCCGTCACCGCCCACCAGATCCATTCGAACAATCGGGAAAAGAGCCTGCGGCCAGCGCGTTGCGGGATCGTTGAAGGGTTGATCCGCCCCGCCGGATTGCTGCCGCCGTCAATTCATACCTTGCGACTTCAGGGGCATCGCGGACGTCGGTTGACGGCGGCAGCATCATTCCAACGCCAGCGGCGCGAAATGGTTCCAACGGCCTGCCGCATTTGAAGAACGCCCTGCGGCCTATTTGGCCCTTGGGGCCCGACATGATAGGCTTGGGCATGTTCTCGAAAAAGCTGATCGCGGTCATGGTTTTCCTTTCGTGTCTGCCGCTGATCGCATTTGCGATCGTATGGCAGTTCGAATCGGTCATTCTCCATCCCAGCCTGTCGCATTCCGGATGGGAAGAGGGGGGAGGCCAAACGACTCTCGGCAAACGCCGGCACGCGCTGCTGGATGAGCTGACCCGAACCTATCTGGCGAGCAATCCGAACGGAAGCGTGTGGAAGGTGAACGGCAGGCGGCTGGCGCCTCCCGTCTATCTGAACCGACAACTGGAAAAGAGGAGCGAATCCTGGCGCGTCGACATTGTCGACGGGAAGCTGGACTTCGTGGAAGTCACCTAGGCCCGCCACCGCTCACGGCCGATGAACCGGACGGCCGATCGCAGTGAAATACAGCGCGTATTGCGCGGAAAATTGTTCCGCTTCCATGCATTGGCCCGGCTTGCAGAAAACATGCTCGACCTTGCCGATGACTCCAAACAGCTTGCCCGCGATCTTGTTCATGTCCGTGCCTCCGTTGCCCTGCCCGGTCGACATCCGTCACACTGCCGGGCGCCCTGGATGAGCACATCATGCAGATCGCCGGCGAGCGCGTCCGTGAACTGGCGCACGTTTACCATGTGACTTTTGCCACATCCGGAACGGCCAGCCGGGTCGCGGCAATCCGGGCGGCGCGGAAGATTAAAATCTTAACCATGTTCATGAACCAGATCGAAATCGGGCTGTACGAAGATCCGGACGTTCGACAGCACCAAAGGAGAGCCGGGATGGCTGGTTCATGTGAGTATCGCCAGCGCGCGGAAGAGCAGAGGCAGGCCGCCGCCTCTTCCGAACTCCGGATGGTGCAGTTGATGCACAAGAAGGCTGCCGATCGCTGGGATGCGCTCGCCGAGGAATTCGAGCGCTGCGAGAGCTTCAGGCCCGAAGCCTCCGGCCGGCAGCACGGCTTTTTATGAGCCGATGAGGTCCTGACTGCTTCCACGGATTTCCGCCCCCCTTCGGAAAGCCGATAAGTACCCCAACCGTGTCAACCCGACTGCCCCCGCCTTGCGCGGGGGCATTTTTCTGGCCAGCGTCAGCTGCTGGAGTTCGTCCTGCTTGAATGGAACCGTTCGTGTCGGCCTCGCTCCTCAGGGCGAACGGAATGATTTTGCGTCACCGGGACAGTCTCTAGACCAGCCGCGCGGCGTCCTTGCCCAGCTCGGCGAAATAGCGTGCCATCGCATCGGCCGCCTTCTCGCTCAGCGTGATAAAGGCGCGGCGGCGGTCGGTCTCGTCCTCGACCCGTTCGAACAGCCCGGCTTCGGACATCTGGCTGACCCACCTCAGCGCGGTCGTCGGCGGCACGGCGGAGGCGATGCACAGCGACGTGACCGAGACGCGGGTATGCTCGGCGCGCGCGGCGGTAAGGTCGAGCAGCA
>JAGREL010000280.1 GCA_020446575.1 Novosphingobium sp.
CCACGCCAACAACAAGACCAAGCGGGTGTTCCTGCCCAACCTGCAGAACGTCACGCTGATGTCGGAAGGGCTCGACCGCAGCTTCAAGTTCCGCGTTTCCACGCATGGCCTGCGCTCTGTCGAGCATGTCGGCGGCCTCGACAACTGGCTGCTGAAGACCTCGGATATCAAGCTCAGCCCGCGCGCGCTGAAAGTGAAGCGCGAACTGGTCAAGAAGCAGAAGGCCGCCTGACGTCGGCATCCCTGCCGGGATTCAATCTGTTTTCGCTGAAGGGCGTGCGGGATTTCCGCGCGCCTTTTCGCTTTTTGGCGGCAGGTCGGCTGGATCGAGCGCGAGCTTCCAAAGCAGCGCACGCTGCAGGGCCGCGCTGTTGTCGTCGGAAATCAGCCAGACGGTGAGCCTCCCGTCCTTGCGAGGCTCGACCGCCATTCCCTCGAAATTGTCGACTGGAAGCACGGAAGCGAGCTTCGCCATTTCAATGCATCGCCAAGTGCGCCCCGCCCTGATCGCGGCAGGGTCGGCCAGAACGATGCGCCCGGCAAAACGCGGCGGGAACGGCCAGACGAGTTTGCGCATCAGGATCAGTACCCGACCATCCGGCAAGGGCGCCATGTCCGTGGGGCTGAAACCGCGCGAACCGGCGAAGTCGAAGACTTCGGGCAGAATCCCCGCAACGGGATCGCCCGCGAACAGCAAAGCCTGATGGCGACGATCTTCGAGCAGGCCGTCAAACCCCTCGCGCAGCACAAGGAATCGGCCATCGGCGAGGCGGACAATCGCCTCGGGTCCGGAGTTGTCGCCCCAATCGTGCATCGCAGGCGGTTCGATCGTCCTGAACCCGGAGAGGGTACGGTCAAGGCGGGAAATCGCGTTGCGATATTCCCAACCGATCCAGATAGTGCCGGTCGTCGGATCGATCGTCGCCGCTTCGGCATCGCGGTTCTTCTTCAACATCGACGTGCCGCGACGGATCGGACCGGTGAACGGCTGCGAGGCGGGGGACCCGGGCGGCGAGAAGCGAAGCATGAACCCCCGGTCGCTGAATGCCAGCAACCGGCCATCACCAAGCGGCACCAGCGCGGAATAACTGCCGAAGTCCTCGTGCGAGCTTTCCAGCTCCCATGCGGCCTCGAGATGGAACGGGCCCAGATGGCGAGCCAGCTCTGTCTCCGGCGGGAGCGGCACCGGCACGAAACGCAGGTCAAGAGTGTAGCTCGGTGGCCGTAATGCTTCCCGCAGCCAGGTTCCGGGCGCCAGAGCAGCGACAAGGATCAGCAGGGCGAGAATGCGGCGCACGGGATGAGGCATTAGACCCTGTACCCACGAAGCGGAAGCGATGCCGGGCCTAGTTCATCGGCCCGGTGAACAGGGTCGGGTCGAGCCGGGCGCTTCGCCATTTCAGGCCCCAATGCAGGTGGGGGCCCGTGGCCCTGCCGGTCATGCCGATGCGGCCGATCACCTGCCCCTGGCGGACATGATCGCCTTGCTTCACCAGGATCTCCGAACAGTGCAGGAAGGCACTGTTGAGGCCCATGCCGTGGTCTATCATCAGCAGATTGCCTTCGAGCGTGAAGGGATGGTCCGCCGCGAGGATCACCACGCCGTCGGCCGGGGCGACGAACGGCGTGCCGCTCCTGCCGGTCGTGATGTCCGTGCCCGAATGATAGCTGGCAGGCTCGCCGCGATAGATCCGCTGTGAGCCGAAATTGCCGGAAATCCGGCCCCGGACCGGCCAGATGAAGTGCTGACGCCAGCCTTCGCTGCCGGTATCGAGCGAGCGTGCCGCGTTGATCTGCGCAAGCTCCGGCCGGCGCAGCCGCATGAACGCCTCGGTCGGCCCGCCTGGCCGGCGCGCGACATTGACGTGTTCGATCTTCCACGCGCGCGGGGAAATAGCGAGTTGCCTCGCCTGGGTGCGCCCGTCGGCAAGTCTTGCCACCAGCAGCGCCGAAGTCCCGGCATCGCGGTCGAAGGCAAGGAAAAAGCTGCCGTCCGCAGCAAGCGGTACATCTGCTCCGTCCAGCGTGAGCGCAACCGCGCCCGCAGGTGCCGTGCCTTTCAGCCAGCCGCCCTGAGTGAGCTCTCCGTCAAGGACAAAGTTTGCCGGGCCGGCGGGTTTCAAGGGCTCGGCAGGAGAAGGTGCCGGAGGAGGCGCCGTCGCCGGCTGCGCAGCTGCCGTGGACTCCGCAGTGCCGCCGCTGCAACCGGCCATGACCGGCACGGCGAACAGGGCAGCGAACCAGCGTCTGCGCGAAATCCGGCGGCTCACGCCTCGCCCGTCAGGCAGCGCGTAGCTATTTCGGCGCTGGCATAGGCTTCCTGCCGCTCGACGCTCCAGTAGCGCAAAGCCTCCAGGGAAATCTGCTCGCCGGTCACCGCGCAAAGGACATGGCCCCCCGGGTTGAGCACACGAAAACCGTTAGGGCCGTATTGAAGGGTGGCCGGTCGATCGTTTGCGGACATCAGCATGGCAAGCAGTGTAGCAAAGCGCTGAGGTCAAAGCAATTTGCCCTGCTCCGGCGTTGGCGGCGATTCCTTGCGCGAGGAACGCGTCTGCCGGGGCCCCGTGCGAATGCGGCCGTCGGAAAACTCGATTTCCAAAGCGGACTGTTCGCGGGCTGCGCCAGCAGTCATCACCGGGCGGCCGTCGTCACCCCTGACGATTGCATAACCCCTCTTGAGAACCTCCTTCGGGCTGAGCTGCTCGGCCATGCGCCACAGCACGCCGACACGCTCCCGGCCCTCGGCGATGCGTCGCTCGATCAGGACCGGGAACAGCCGTTGTGCTTCCAACCGGTCGCGGGCCCGCTCGAGCCGATTGCGCAGCAGAGGCAATGAGAGGCCCTTGGCTATGTTCTGCAGACGGTCGCGCTCGATTCCCGCCCGGTCCCGCAGGGCCCGGCGCAACCGTTCGCCCAGATCGTCCAGCTGCTGCGCAAACGGACTTAGCAGCGCTTCCGGTTTGGGCAGACGCTGCGCCCGCGCTTCCAGCCGTTCGCGGCCCAGTGACAGCGGCCGAATCACGGCACGCCGCTTGCGCAGGGCCAGTTCGGCCAGTTGGTTGGCAAGTTCCTCCCGCACCGGCACGGCAAGCTCGGCGGCGGCCGTCGGCGTCGGCGCGCGCAAATCGGCGGCGAAATCGGCCAGTGTCGTGTCGGTTTCGTGGCCCACGGCGGAAATCACCGGGATCGAGCATTCCGCGATCGCGCGAACCACGACTTCCTCGTTGAAGGCCCACAGGTCCTCGATCGAGCCACCGCCGCGCGCCACGATCACGACATCGGGGCGTGGAACGGGCCCGTCCGGCTCGAATTGCGAAAAGCCGTTCACTGCCGCCGCGACTTGCTCCGCGGCGCCCTGCCCCTGGACCAGCACCGGCCAGACGAGGACATGGCTCGGGAACCGGTCCGCAAGGCGATGGAGGATGTCGCGGATCACTGCACCTGTCGGTGACGTCACGACGCCAATGGTGCGCGGTAGGAATGGCAGGGGGCGTTTGCGCTCGGGCGCGAACAGTCCTTCGGCCGCCAATCGCGCGCGCGTCTTTTCCAGCAGCGCCAGCAGCGCGCCTTCGCCAGCAATCTCCATGCTTTCGACGACGATCTGATATTTCGAGCGGCCAGGATATGTGGTGAGCTTGCCGGTGGCGATCACTTCCAGCCCGTCCTCCGGCTTGAAAGCCAGCCGGCCTGTGCTGCCACGCCACATCACGGCGTCGATCACCGCCTTGTCGTCCTTGAGCGAGCAGTAGAGGTGGCCCGAGGCGGCGCGTTTGACGCCCGACAGCTCACCGCGGATCCGCACGAAGCCAAAGCGCTCCTCCACCGCGCGCTTCAGCATCGCGGAAATCTCGCTGACCGAGAGCGGAGCGGCGTTGTCCCCGGCAGTATCCTTCGCTACCAGCCCGCCAGGCAGGTCATCATCAAGGGGCAAAGGCGGGACCATGAATATCCTCTTGCTGGGATCGGGCGGACGTGAACATGCGCTGGCATGGAAGCTGGCGCAATCCCGATTGCTGGCGAATCCGCAAGACAAGCTCTACGCCGCCCCCGGCAATCCCGGCATTGCCGAACAGGCTGAGCTGGTTTCGCTCGATGCCACGGACCATGGCACGGTAATCGCATTTTGCGAATCCCATCGCATCGGCCTGGTAGTGATCGGACCCGAAGCCCCGCTGGTCGACGGGCTGGCCGATTCGCTGCGCGGAGCCGGTTTCTCCGTGTTCGGCCCCAGCCGGGCGGCGGCGCAGCTCGAAGGCAGCAAGGGCTTCACCAAGGACCTATGCGAACGCGCCGGCATTCCGACAGGCGCCTATCAGCGAGCGACTCGCGAGGCCGACGCCATGGCGGCTCTCGATCGCTTCGGCATACCGGTGGTGATCAAGGCGGACGGCCTTGCTGCAGGCAAGGGCGTGACCGTGGCAATGACGCGCGACGAAGCCGAAGCGGCCGTGCGCGACATTTTCGAAGGCAAGTTCGGAGAAGCCGGCGCCGAAGCGGTGATCGAGGAATTCCTGGAAGGCGAGGAAGCGAGCTTTTTTGCGCTCACCGACGGCAGCACCATCGTGCCGTTCGGCACGGCACAGGACCACAAGCGGGTGGGCGAAGGCGATACCGGGCCCAACACCGGCGGCATGGGCGCCTACAGTCCGGCTCCCGTACTCACCTCGCTGCTGAGAGGCGAAGTCATCGAAAAGATCATAGCGCCCACGGTGCAGACGATGGCACGGGAAGGAACGCCCTATTCGGGCGTGCTTTACGCGGGGCTGATGCTGACGCGCGAGGGCCCCAAGCTGATCGAGTACAATTGCCGTTTCGGCG
>JAGREL010000281.1 GCA_020446575.1 Novosphingobium sp.
TTCGGTGGTTACTTCGATCCATGAGAGCCTGGCGCCGATCAGCGTCTGGCTTGAGGTGATCGCCTGGTGGGCGGTATCAAGTCCGGTGAGTGCATCGCGCGCGGCAGCGGCCGGATCGGCGACGCCCCCCTGAAGCGCACCTGCGAGCGACTTGACGACTGCCAGAAGATCGGTGGGTGAGCTATCGAGATCGAAACTGAGAAATTCCGGCCCGGTAAGGCTGCGCGTCACGCTCTGGCCGTCGCCAAGCGGCAGGTCTCCCGAATTCGCGGTGCCGATGTAGACGGCATTGCCCGAGCCATCGAGCGTATAGGCATCGCCGCTGGCTTCGCCGCCGAACAAGGCATGGCCGGTGGAATCCCGCGAGTTGGCCAGGCCGACGAGATCGCTGTGCAGGTGGTCGATCTCGACGCCTATCGAAGCGCGCTGGGCATCCGTAAGCGTTTCGTTGCTCGCTTGCAGGGCGAGCTCCTTGATACGGTTGATGTAATCGGTGAAGGACGTCAGCGCCGTATCCGCAAGGGTCAGGTCCGAATTGGCGCGATTGGCATTGGTCTCGTCGATGTTCGAGACCAGATCGACGCGTGAAAGCATGCGCAACCGGGACGCTGCTACCGGGTCGTCGGACGATCGGCTCAGCCGTTCGCCGTGATCGAGCTGTTGCTGCAGCGTTTCGGCCAGCTTGCGCAGGTCGGTCATGCCCAGAATGGAGCGATCGTAGAATGCGCTGGTGCTGTTGTTGACGATCATTTCTGCTGCCTCACCTGATACCCAGCAATGTGTCGAAGATGTCTTTCGCCACCTGCATCACCCGGCCGGAGGCCTGAAAGGCCTGCTGGAAGCGGATGAGGTTCACGGCCTCCTGGTCGAGATCCACGCCCGCCTGCGATTGCAGCGCGATGCTTGCGGTGTTGGCGATGGACTGCAGCGCGTCGCGGGTGACGGTGCGGCCCGCGACGGTGCTGGAGATATCGAAGAGCAACGCATCCATTGCGCCCGAGGTGTCGGTGCTGGTCAATGCGGTGCGCATGGCGTTGAGATTGCCGGGATCGCGACTGTTGGCGCCGGCGCCGGAAGGGGCGGTCGCAATCAGCGATCCGTTCTCGAACGCCAGGCCAATGTCGGCCGCGCCGGTGCCGGAAAGCATCGCCTGTCCGGCGCTGCCGTCCAGCGCAACGCCGTTGGCCTGCGCGGTGTTGATCGTCGAGATCAGATCCGTCGCGATTGTATCCAGGTCGGTCTGGACCTGGGCCAGCTTCGCCAGCGCCTGGTTCTTGCCGGTGAGCGAGCCGGAAGTGGTCGTCACCGGATTGCCGTCCAGGGTGAAGGAGATGGTCCCGTCGGCCTCCGTTGCCATGGCGAAACTATAGCTGGTTCCGCCGGCGACGAGCTGGGGACCGGACGCGCCTCCGACACGCACCTCGACGGTCTGGTCGGCCGAAATGGTCGTGTTGATGTCGACAAGCTCGCTCAGCTTCTGAAGCAGCAGGTCGCGCTGGTCGAGCAGCGTCGTCTGATCGCTGCTCGCTTCCGAAGCGCGGGCAAGCCGCAGGTTCACGCGGGCGAGTTCGCCGGCCAGGATATTGACCTGGGAAACGCTGTCCGCCGCTTCGAAGCGGACGATTTCGCCCACTGCATCAAGGCTTGTGGCGGCAATGTTCAGGGCGCGGGTCATGGTCCGCGCATCTTCGATGACCGCTGTGCGCAGCGACGGATCCACCGGGTCCGAAACCAGTTGCAGCAGCGAACCTTCGAATGTCGAAATGGCAGAGAAGACGTTGGACTGCTCGACTGCGGCCTCGATGTTCTCGAGCCCCGAAACCTCGGCATTGGCACGCGCTGCGTCGGCGCCGGTGCGGCGGACTTCCGCCTGGCGGAACAGGTCGGCGTTGCGCACGATCCTGTCGATGCGCACGCCGGACAGCGAGATGTCGCCGGTCTGCCCGATGCCGCCAGCCGAGGACACTTCCTCCAGGCTGACGCTGCGCCGGATATAGCCGTCGGTAGAGGCGTTGGCGATGTTCTGGGCGGTGACGTCCAGTGCGGTGCGCGCTGCCTTGGCGCCCGTGACGGCAATCGAAAGGAGATCGGAGGCCATCGGCTATCCTTCCTCCGGCAAGTGCCGTGCGAGCTGCGCTTCGAGCATCGATGCCAGGCCGAAGGCACCGCTTTGCGAGGCGATGTCGGCGAAGCGTTCGTCCTGCATCTGGCGGAACGTATCCATCGCCTGGCCGCCGAAGATGTCCTCCCCGAAGTCGGCCTTGCGCGCCGCTGCAAGCATCTGGCGCACAAAAATCGCCTCGAACTGCTTGGCGGCGGCCGCGAGTTTCTCGCGGTCGCCGGCCGGCAGAGGCGCAAGCGAAGAGGTGGTGGATTCGATCGGGATCATATCACCACCATTTCCGCCTTGAGCGCGCCGGCCTGCTTGAGTGCCTCCAGGATCGCGACGAGGTCGGAAGGTCCGACGCCCAGGATGTTGAGCGCATCGACGATCTTGGACAGCGAAGCGCCGGGATTGAACAGCGCGACATGGGCGCCTTCTTCCTCGACGCTCAGCGTGCTGCTTTGCTCGGTTTCGGTTCGGCCGCGACTGAAAGGTCCGGGCTGGATGACGCGCGGATCCTCGTCGATTCGAACGGTGAGCTTGCCGTGGCTGATCGCGGCGGGCGAGAGCCGGACCGCGCTGTTGATGACGACCGTGCCGGTGCGGCTGTTGACCACGACCCGCGCCGGCGTTTCGGCCGGCGTGACCTCGATCATCTCGATTGCGGCCATCAGGCTCGCCCGCTGGTTGGCTCCGGGCGGCAGGCTCAGCGCGATAGTGACGCCGTCCTCGATCGTGGCGATACCGGGTAGCCGTTGGTTAATGGCATCGCGCACGCGCGAAGCGGTCAGAAAGTCGGCGTCGAACAGGTTGTAACGCAGGACCTCGGAGTCCTCGAAACCGGTGGCGACCGCCCGTTCGACGCTGGCGCCGTCGGCGATCCGCCCGACTGTCGGGATGTTGACTGTCAGCTGTGAGCCGTCCTTGCCGGACACGCCGAGGCCGCCGACCGCGAGGTTGCCTTGCGCCATGGCATAGATCTGGCCGTCCGCGCCGAGCAGCGGCGTCATGATCAGCGCCCCGCCGCGCAGGCTCTTGGCCTTGCCGATGGTGGAAACCGTCACGTCGATCCGCTGCCCCGGCTTGGCGAAGGCCGGAAGCTCGGCCGTGACCATCACCGCCGCCGCGTTCTTGAGGCTGGGCTTGATGCCCGCCGGCAGTTGCAGGCCCATGCGACCGGAAACGCCGCGCATCGCCTGTGTCAGATATTCGAGATTGTCGTCACCGGTGCCGGCCAGTCCGACGACGATGCCATAGCCGGTCAGCTGGTTGGAGCGCACGCCCTGAAACTGGCCAAGGTCGCGCACGCGCTCGGCGTATGCGGGCGCGCTCAGCAGCGCCGCAAGGACGACCAGGAAAGAGACGAAGCGAAGAACGTAGCGGCGCATTACCAATACCTCAGAACGGAAGGATCATGTTGAAGAAGCGGCCGAGCCAGCCTTGCTTGCTGGCACGCTGGAGCGCGCCCTTGCCGGAATATTCGATGCGGGCGTCGGCCACCTTGCTCGACGGGATGCGATTGTATTCGTCGATGTCGATCAGGCGCACGATGCCCGAAAACTGGATCCACTCGTCCCCCTGGCTCAGCAGCATGCGCTTTTCGCCGCGCACCAGCGCGGTGCCGTTGGGTCGCACTTCCGCGATGGTCACGGAAAGCGTGCCGCTGAAAGTGCTGGTCTGCGAGGCGTCGCCGCCGCCCTTGAACGAGGAATCGTTGGAGGCATTGAGCGCATCGGGATTGACCGAGAGCGGTCCGGCCGATGGCGGCGTCAACGAAATGCCGCCGTTCTTCTGGCTCTTGGAATTCACCGACTTGCCGGCAGTGGTCGATTCCAGCAGCAGGATCGTCACCAGATCGCCGACGGCGCGGGCGCGAAGTCCTTCGTGCAGCGCCGCGTAGCCGGAGCTGGCATTGAAGATGCTGCCGTTCGCGGGCGGCACCGGATCGGCAATCGGCAGCGAAGCCTCGAAGCCGACAGCCGGTTTCTTCTTGGCAAGGGCAGGGGTGTTGGGGGCCAGCAGCGCCAGCCCGATCATCCCGATGCCAAGGAGGGAGATTCTGTTCGGTTTGTGCATCATGGTCACAGCGTCTGGTTGGCGTTGCGCAGCATCTCGTCGATCGCCGAGATCATCTTCGAGTTGATCTCGTAGGCGCGCTGCGCCTCGATCATGTCGACCAGTTCCTCGACGATGTTGACGTTGGAGCCTTCGAGCATGCCCTGGCGGATGTTGCCGCGCCCTTCGGTGCCGGCGACGCCGATCTGGACCGGGCCGCTGGCGCCGGTCTCAAGCATGAAGTTATCGGCAAGCGCCTGGAGACCGCCGGGGTTGGCAAAGCTGGCGACGGTGATCTGGCCGATCTGCGTCGCTTCGGTTTCGCCGTCGACCGAGGCGGACACGGTTCCGTCTTCGGAGATGCTTAGCGAGGTGGTTCCGTCCGGAATCGAGATCGGCGGTAGCACCGGGTAGCCCTGCGTCGTGACCAGCTGGCCGTCCGACGAGCGGGTGAAGTTGCCGGCGCGGGTGTAGCCAAGCTGTCCGCCCGGAAGCTGGATCTGGAAATAGCCGGGGCCGTCGAGCGCGAGGTCGAGCGAATTGCCGGTAGAGGAGAGCGCCCCCACCGTTTCGATCCGCGTCGTCGACTGGATGCTGACGCCGGTGCCCAGGTTGAGCCCGGTAGCGTAAGCCGTCTCGTTCGACGATTGCTGGCCGGCGACGCGCGCATCCTGATAGGCGAGCGTCGCAAAATTGGCGCGGTCGCGCTTGAAGCCGGTGGTGCCGACGTTGGCCAGGTTGTTGGCGATCACGCGCATGCGCGCATCCTGGGCCTCGAGCCCGGTGCGGGCGACCTGAAGGGCGGAAGTGGGCATGTATTCGTCTCCGTCGGCGTTAGATGCGCATCAGGCTGGCGCTGCCTTCATCAAGCTCGCGCGCGGTGGAAATAAGCTTGGAGCGGATGTCGAAGAGGCGCTGCGCCTCGACCATCTGCACCAGGACTTCGCTGGGATTGACATTCGACTGCTCGAGCGCCCCGGTCATGACCCGGGCGTTCTCGTCGGCCGGGAGGATCCCGCCGTCGGGAACGCGGAACAGGCCGGTCAGGTCCTTCTCGATCCTGCTGCCCTGATAATTGGCGAGCTTGATCCGGGCGACTTCGACGGGCGGCTGGTCCGGGCTTTGCGGATCGGAGACCATCACTGCTCCATCGGGAGCGATCGAAACCTCAGAGCCGAGCGGCACGGTAATCGGGCCTCCCTCGCCGATCACCGGCAGCCCGTCGCCGTTTTGCAACACGCCGGTCGTGGTGATCGAGAGATCTCCGCGGCGGGTATAGGCCTCGCCGCCGTCCGGTGCCTGCACTGCGAGCAGGGTGTCTCCCTGCAAGGCGATGTCGAGTTCGCGGCCGGTCTGGGTGAACGATCCCTCGTCCATCAGCGCGCCGCGGACTTCGGCGCGGTTCAGCGCCCGCACGTCGAGCGACAGCCCGTCGAGCGTCACCGGAGTGCGCTCGAGGATCTCTGCGCGGAACCCGATGGTCTGCGCATTCGCCAAGTTGCTGGCGATCATGCGCTGTTGGATCATCGAGGCCGACATGCCCGATGCCGCAGTGTAGATCAGCCGGTCCATCGCTCGTCAGGCTCCTATTAGGTCCGCAGGTTGATGACGGTCTGCGAGATCTGGGTGGCCGTATCGATCGCCTTGGCGTTGGCCTGGAAATACCGCTGGGCGGTAATCAGGCTCACCAGCTCCTCGGCGATATCGACGTTGGAACGCTCAAGCGCGCCCGAAATGACGTCACCGAACGTGCCGGAACCGGCTGCGCCATAGGTCGGCGTGCCCGAAAGGCCGGTGGCTTCCCAGTTCGATGAGCCTACCTGCTTGAGGCCGGCCGGCGCGATGAAGGAGGCGAGCGCCACGGAACCGATCGTCTCGCTGGTGCCGTCGGCATAGGAAGCGATCACCGAACCGTCGGTGTCGACGACAAGGCCCGCGAAAGAGGCGCCGCCGGCGTTGGTGGCCGGAACCTGGGCGTCGACCGGCGCGTCGACCGTCGGGTCGGCGCCGGGAGCGAAGATCTGCAGGACGTTGTCGGCACCGTCCTGGACGAAGCCGTTCTCATCCAGCGTGAAGCTGCCGTTGCGGGTGAACAGGGTTTCGCCCGTGCCGATGGTCTTCGTGGAGAAGAAGCCGTCGCCGCTTACCGCAAGGTCGAGCGCCGAGCCGGTCTGCTGGATCGGGCCGATGGAGAAATTCTGGGTGATCGCCTCGACGGTCGAGCCGATGCCCTGGATCATTTTCGGATTGGTGTAGGCTGAACCCGCGACGATGTCGCCGAAGTCGACGCGCGACTTCTTGAAGCCCACAGTCTCGGCGTTGGCCAGGTTGTGGGCGACCACGTTCAGCTGGGTCTGGGCATTCTTGAGCCCGCTGAGGGAAGTGTAGAATGACATGGTTTAGCTCTCCTGAGTGAGGGATTCGGTGGAGTCGGTAGTGCCGGTGTCGGTGGAAGCTTCCGCCTGCGTATCGGCTGTGGTTTCCGTTTCGGCCGTGGCCTCGCCTTCGCCGGACTCGTCGGTCTCGGCAGTGGATGCCGCGGCCGATGCCGCCAGGATGGCGTCGAGCTTGCCGGCGATCGTCTGCAGGGTCTCGTTCATGTCGCTGATGCCGGCGAGCGAGGAAAACTGCGCCATCTGCGCGAGCATTTCCTTGTTGTCGACCGGGTCGAACGGGTCCTGGTACTGAAGCTGCACGGTCATGAGCTTCAGGAAGTCGTCCTGGCCCAGCGCGGAATAGCCCGTCTGGGTAGACGTGGCGGTGGTCGAAGACGCCGAAGCGCCGGAAACGGCAGTAGTCGTCATTTTAGCCTCATCGTATCGAGCATGAGTTGTTTGGCGGTGGAGAGCGCCTCGACCAGATTCTGGTACTGGCGTGCACTTTCGAGCATCTCGACCATCTCGGCGTTCTCATCGACGGGAGATGTCCAGACGTCGCCGTTGGCGTCGGCAAGCGGATGGCCGGGGTTGTGTTCGCGGATCGCCTTTGCGTTCTCACGCACCACGGCCTCGACGCGCACGGTGGCAAGGCCGCTTGCACGGTCGACCTCTTCGGCGAAGACCGGGCGGATCGGACGATAGGTGCCTTCCTCGGTGCTGGATACGGTTCCGGCGTTTGCGAGATTGGAGGCAGCGGCATTCATCCGCACGAGCTGGGCGGACATGCCTCTCTGGGCGAGATCGAAAAGCGAAAGCTGCGCGCCCATCGTCAATCTCCCTTGAGCGCGCGGGTGATCGTCTCCACGCGCCCGCGTATGAAGGAAAGGGTGGTCGCATAGCCGACCGCGTTTTCGCTGAATGCGACCTGCTCGGTCGGAAGCTCGACCGTGTTGCCGTCGAGCGAAGACATGGTCGGCACGCGATAGAGCGTGGCGGCCTCGGCCGCCTTGTCGCTGTTCATGCCAGCCATCCGCGCGTTCAGCGCAGAAGCGAAATCGATGTCGCGGGCCT
>JAGREL010000282.1 GCA_020446575.1 Novosphingobium sp.
AATGTTCGCGACAAAGCCGGATTGGCGGCCGGTGCCGGCAGGAGGATTGCCACTGGCCAAGTTTGCACATCTACGGTTCGCTTCCCCTCGCGATTATATCAGCAGATGCAGGGCGGATGACGACTATCCCTTCGACTGCTCGCCGTACGGGACGCAGCCGCGATCAGGGACAAGCGCGGGACCGGGATGGAACGCCAGATGCACCATCAGCCGGACAGCAAATTCGCGCCGACCATGGTCCTCAATCGGGTCATTCTGCGATATTCAGCCAGGGCACGATCAGCAGTGAACGGCCCGCATCATCTCGCGAAAGGTCCGCCAATCAGCGCAACGGCTTATCGGCGTCGATGGTCACGCCGTCGTCCTTCCCGGCAGCACCTCGTGCTGGACGTCGGGTCAGCTCCGGCGACGAAAAATCCGCTCGAACAACGACGGGGTTTCCAGCGGCTGGAGCCGCCCGTATCGCGCGCGTCGCACCGACGGGTCGAGATTCTGGACCGGGTGCGACCAGCGGTCCGGCTTGCCCTGGTGCATGGAATAGTTCGACATGGTCTTGCCCCCCTGATGTCTCGATCCGGGCTAACGATGACGGGGCATCGTCACAACCGCTCGCGAGGCGGCTGTGCAAAGATTTACCTGAGTTCGCCGTCTTCGTGAAGCAGCTGTCCGTCGGTATTCCATATTTGTACGGCAACGCAGTCCCCGACCTCCCTGGCCTCGCGTGCGACCGCGATCGCCTCGGCCAGGTCGCCGAGGCAAACGCATTCGAGCGGCTCCTTGTCATTGCGATGCATGGTGATCCGAAGCGGCATGTCGGGTTTCCTCTCCTTGCCGCATAGCTAGTACTGATAGCGGCAAAGAAAAGGCCCCGCCGAAGGCGAGGCCGAGTGAGGGAGGAGAGTAGTCCAACAGATAGCAGGCAAAGCCTGCCACATGTTTGACATGGTCATAATGCCGCCCGGCGCTTGTCGTTCGTCCATGGGACCGGGCTGCGCAGCCTTTCGGGCGTCACAGGCGAGAGAATATCCTGCTCAGCGATGCCGAACGGAATGGCGGCTTGCTACGCGCCGATGCAGGGCCTGGTAGATCGCATCGAGGTCATCGATATCGACATCGAGCACCTCGTTCCAGTCGGCAAGGACCGCCTCGAGATCTTCATGGATATAGGCAAAACCGGATGCCGTCGGGGGTGCAGCCGGGACAGCAGCATGGTGCGGCCAGGGGTGACCCGTCAGGTTGTTATAGAACCAACCTGCTGCCGACAGGGCGAGGACATTCATGGCAATCGGCCACAGGTATGCCCAGCCCCAGGCTTCCGGCCCGACTGCACCCAGCGCGCATAGAAGAGCGCAGGCGCCGCCTGGAGGGTGGAGGCATCGCGTCACCGACATGGCCGCGATCGTGATGCCGACTGCGAGGCCTGCCGCCAGCAGCGGCTCCCCGATGGCATGACCCAGTGCCAGTCCGATCGCAGCTGACAGGAGGTTCCCGCCGATGACTGATCGAGGCTGGGCCAGCGGACTGGCGGGAACGGCGAAGACCAGGACTGCGGAGGCGCCGAGCGGCGCGACCAGGACCGGAAGAGCGGCACTGTTGGTACCCAGCAGCACAATGGCGACAAGGCCCGAGGCGAGGATGGCGAGCCCTCCTCCGATTGCGCCGCGGAGCCAACCAAGGTGACCAATCGCGCCCTGCGGCAGGAGGCTGGCCGATCGCGAGATCAGGAATTTGAGCACGAAGAACCTTCAGGTCGGAAATGCCTGTCGTGGCAGGCGCAACAGGATTGGGGGGTCGCTTGGCTTATCGGCCAGTCGGCGGAGGCTCTTTGTAGAAATCGACCTGCATCTTCATCGGTCCGAGAGGCGTGACGTAATGCGGCTGCCCGGGAAGGACGATACCGGGATTGCCCGGCTCGAGCACCGTTTCACCAAGCGGCTCGAGGATGGTGAGCTTCAGACGTCCTTCCAGAACGCGGATCAGTCCCCAGACCCCGGGCTTGGTGTCGTGCCGTTCGCGCAAGGCCGCTGGCAACGAGTTTTCGTCGAAAATCGGCGTCGAACGATAGGGTTCGGGTCGGCCAACCTGAGCTTCGGCGATACTCATGATGCCGCGACCCGCTCGGGGATATTCGCGCCGCCGGTCGGCTGGTCGGCATCGATGCGAAAGAACATCGCCAGCTGCAGGCTTTGTGCGATCCGCCGTGCCTTGTCCTGAAGCGCCCTTGCGGCAGCAGGTTCCATCATCGCGTCCGTTGTCTCGGCCCAGAGACCGAGCCAACGCTCGAAAAGTTCGGGCGTGATCTTCGACCGGTGCTTCACGTGCGCGGGGACCGGCTGCCCCTTGTAGCGCCCCGTGGTCAGCATGACCGACGACCAGAAGTCGGTGAGCTTGCCGAGATGTTCGGGCCAGTCCGAAATCGCATCGTTGAAGATGGGACCGAGTTCTTCGTCGGCTCGCACGCGCGCATAGAACGCTTCGACAAGGTGCCCGAGGCCCTCGTCGTCGATCCTTTCGAGTTCCATAGCATCGACTCCAATACATGCATTGACGACGCATCTATGCGGGGCTGCAAAAACATGCACTGGAAATACATCTTTTGGAGAACGGGCAATGCGGCTCACCCGCTACACCGATTATGCGATGCGCGTGCTGCTCTACCTAGGCTCGCGGCCCGACCGGTTGTGCTCGATTTCCGAGATCGCGACCGCCTATGGCATTTCGCAAAACCACCTGATGAAAGTCGTCAGCGACCTCGTCGGTGCGGGCTATCTGGAAAGCATTCGGGGCCGATCCGGCGGGATACGCCTCGCGATGCCAACCGAACAAATCAACGTTGGCGAATTGATCCGATATACCGAAGACGATTTCGATCTCGTCGAATGCGGGGAATGCGTCATTGCGCCCGCTTGCGGCCTCACCAGCGTGCTCGACGAGGCGCTTGGTGCGTTTTTCGATATCCTCGGCCGCTATTCGTTGGCGGATGTGCTCGCGAAGAAGGGTGACTTCACCCATCTCCTCCATGCCGCTTCGCAAGGTAGCCGACCGTCAGCCTGAGAAGGTCGGCCCCACCAGCAAATGCGCGCCCAACATCATCGCGCTGGCCGAAACCGGACAGGAAACGGCTGCGCTGCGGGGAAGCAACGCAGCCGTCGGACATGGGTCATGGCTGGACCTGCTGTACCGCCCTGGGGCTGGTGCCCAGCAAGCCGCGGCGATCGACAACGGTAATCCGGCGTGCCTTCGCCTCGATGACAAGCCGTTCAAGGACACCATTGCCGGGAAAGGCGACGACGTAGCGCGGATCGAGTGACAGCATGCGCTCGTTGCGCTGGAACCCGGCACGCGCGCCCATGCGCCGATCGAGCGAGAAAGTGACCTGGGCAATGTCGCGGCGTTCGGCCCAGGATGCGGCAAGCCGGTCGCAGCCCTTGGTATCGCCGCCGTGCACGAGCACCATTTCGGGAACACGGTCCCGAACCTTGTCGAGGGTCGCCCAGACGTTGTTGACAAAGGCCTTGGCATCCTCGTCGGTCGCAAATTTCGGGCGCCCACCGGCAAAGACCACGGGCGTGCCTTCGGGCATCGCCGCGCGGCGCTTGGAGGCAGCGCGTGCGCGCAGGAACTCGCGGCCTTCGACAAGCGCCGAGGTCAGCATCGCGCCATGGTTGAACCTCGAACTCGATACCGGCTTCCACGAGGAACCGAACTCGTTGAGGTAGAGGCAAGCAGCGATCTCGCGCATTTCTTCCATCGCCAGCATCGAAGCTTCGGCGCACTGGGCCCGCTCGACCTGGTCTTCGAGATCGCCGGTATGGACTTCCGAACCGTCGGCACTGGCGAGGAGCGCACGAACCTCGTCGCTGGCCCTGTCGAGTGCATTGGACTTGCGCTGCGCCGAACGGTGGAAGAGATTGACGAAAGCCCATCCGATATCCTCGGCATCGGCTTCGAGCGCGGTGCCCGCAAACATCGCGAAGAGATCGGACCAGATCGCTTCCAAAGTCTGGCTGGTCTGCCCGGTGGTCGGAAAATCGGCGGCACCAACGGGCGCCGGGCCGATCGAGAATCCGGCGAGGTCGAGACCTGCCAGCTGGTCGTGGAATTGCGAATGCATGGGATTGTCCTCCTGACGGTTTGATCCGGCAG
>JAGREL010000283.1 GCA_020446575.1 Novosphingobium sp.
GCCAAGGCGCGCGGCGCGAAGATCTACGCCGAAGTGATCGGCTATGGCCTCTCGGGCGATGCCTATCACGTGACGGCGCCGCATCCCGAAGGCTCCGGAGCCTATCGCTCGATGGAAATGGCGATGCGCAAGTCCGGACTCAGCCTCGCTGACATCGATTACGTGAACGCTCATGGCACATCGACGCCGCTGGGCGACGAGCTTGAACTCGGCGCGGTACGCCGCCTGTTTGGCGAGCATCTCCAGACGATGTCTATGAGCTCGACGAAGTCGGCGATCGGCCACTTGCTTGGTGGTGCCGGCGCCGTCGAGGCGATCTTCTGCATCTTGGCCATGCGCGACCAGATCGTTCCGCCGACGCTCAATCTCGACAATCCGAGCGAGGGCTGCGCCGGTGTCGACCTGGTGCCGCACTTTGCCAAGAAGCGCGCTGTGCGTGCCGTCCTGAACAACAGCTTCGGCTTCGGCGGAACCAATGCGAGCCTAGTCGTCCGACAGCTGAGCGACTGATGCCTCGGCGCGGCTGCCTGCTGGCCGCGCTGATCGCGGCCCTGTTGCTGGTCGCTGGCGGTGTATTGCTTGGCGGCTGGTTCGGCTCGGGTCCGCTCGAAAAGAACACCGCCTTCATCGTGCCAAGCAGCGCAAGCCTGGCAAGTGTCGCCGAGAAGCTGGAAGAGGAGGGAGCGATCTCCTCCGCGGAAAGCTTTTCGTTGCGAGCGCGCATTTTCGGCGGCGGGGCGCCGATCAAGGCCGGGGAATTCCTGCTGCCCAAGGGCGCCAGCGAAGCCACGATCCTGTCGATCATCCAGGGCGACGACGTCGTCCGCCGCTTCGTTACCATTCCCGAAGGCATGCCCTCGGTCATGGTCCAGGAAAGGTTGATGGCCCAGCCGCATCTGACCGGCGATATTCCAGTGCCAAAGGAGGGCTCGATCCTGCCCGACAGCTACGATTTCGAGCGCGGGGAGGCACGCTCCGAAGTGGTGAGGCGGATGCAGGCGGCGATGCAGCGAACGCTTGGCGAGCTGTGGGCCAAGCGCGCACCGGGCATTGTTGTGAAGACGCCGGAGGAAGCGCTGGTGCTGGCCTCGATCGTCGAGAAGGAAACCGGCAAGCCGTCGGAACGCCGGCTGGTCGCCGGGCTCTATTCCAACCGGCTGAAGAAAGGCATGCTGCTCCAGGCCGATCCGACGATCATCTATCCGATCACGAAGGGCAAGCCGCTCGGCCGGCGGATCCGCCAGTCCGAGATCCAGGCCGTGAACGGCTACAACACCTATACGATGGTGGGTCTGCCCAAGGGCCCGATTACCAATCCGGGCCGCGAATCGCTCGCTGCCGTGCTCAATCCGGCAAAGACCGATGCGCTCTTCATGGTCGCGGACGGTAGCGGCGGGCACGCCTTTGCATCCACGCTCGAACAGCACAACGCCAATGTCGAGAAGTGGTTCGCGATCCGCCGGGCGAAAGGCGAGATGTGACTGGAAATCCAGTGTGACGGCAAGCAATCCGGAACGAAGCAACAGCCCGTTGCCCCGGGGCGCTCCCCTGCTCATCACCGCCGAACTGCCCGAGGACGTTCTGTCCTGGGCAGATGCGATACGGCGAGCCAATTATCCTCCCGAGCGCAACCGGCTGAGGGCGCATGTCACCCTGTTCCACGGCCTGCCGCCTTCGGCCGACAGCGAAGTGCGGGCCCTGCTTGCCGAATTTTCTCGCCGAGCCGCTCCCGAAGCGACGGTTTCGGGCCTGATGGACCTGGGGCAGGGGACGGCCTTTGCTATCGACAGCCCCGCCATGGTCGCGCTGCATGCCGAGCTGGCCGAGCGGCTCCATGGCCTCGTCCAGCAGAAGGACGCGCGGCCGCTGCGGCTTCACATCACTGTCCAGAA
>JAGREL010000284.1 GCA_020446575.1 Novosphingobium sp.
TCGTCCTTGTAGGCCATCAGCTTGCCGAGGCTGCGCGCGACTTCGACCATGAAGGCTTCGCATTCGCCAAGCCCGCGCTGCTTCAGGCTGCAGCCGACTTCGTCGAGGAAGGCGCGGTATTCGCCGGCATAGCCTTCGTTCTGATAGCCGCTCAGCAGCTCCGCACGGCTTTCGGTCACTTCGGCCAGCGTGCGCGGGAAGGGCTTTTCGTGCAGCGGCGTATCGGCGAGATCGAACAGGTCCTCGGCGCTTTCCGCCGCCAGCCGGCCGAGCGCCAGCGCGTTGAGATTGGCCTTGGCGGCAACGCCGTTGAGGCGGATCGCCTCTTCGATCGATTCGAGCGAAACGGGGAGCAGCCCCTTCTGGGCGGCAAAGCCGACCATCATCAGATTGGTGAAGATCGAATCGCCCAGAAGGCGCGAGGCGAGTGCGCCCGCCCGCAGCGTCGAAATGTTCCCTGGCGCAACCCGCTTGCCGATCGCGGAGAGGAAGCGCGTCGCCGTCAGGTCGAGATTGCGGTTGGTCTGGAACTCGCCGGTCGGCACCACGTCCTCGTTGGCAAGCACCTTGCTGTCCGGTCGGGCCAGTGCCAGCGTGTCGGGGCCGGAGCCGACGATGAGATCGCAGGCGATCACCACGTCCGCCTGCCCCGTGCCGAGCCGCGCCGAGGGAATCGCCGCGGTATCCCTGCCGATCCGGATATGGCTGGTGACCGCGCCGCCCTTCTGGGCCATGCCTGTCTGGTCGAGCACCTTTGCTGCCTTGCCCTCCATATGCGCGGCCATCGCCAGGATCGCGCCTACCGTCAGCACGCCGGTGCCGCCGATGCCCGTGACCAGCAAGGCTTGCGGGTGCCGGGAAATGTCGAGCACGGGTGGAGTGGGCAGCTTCGCCACTTTCCCGGCCAGCGCCGCATCGTCGAACGTCCGCTTCGCGAGGCTGCCGCCCTCGACTTCGACGAAGGACGGGCAGAAGCCCTTGATGCAGCTGTAATCCTTGTTGCAGGTCGACTGGTCGATCTTGCGCTTGCGGCCGAATTCGGTCTCCACCGGCGTGACCGACAGGCAGTTCGACTGCACCGAGCAATCGCCGCAGCCTTCGCAGACGGCGGTATTGATGAACAGGCGGCGATCGGGATCGGGATAGGCGCCACGCTTCCTGCGCCGCCTCTTCTCATTGGCGCAGGTTTGTTCGTAGACGATGCCGGACGTGCCCTTGAGCTCGCGCAGGCGGCGCTGCACGGCGTCGAGGTCGTCGCGATGGTGGATTTCGACGCCGGACGGGAGGTCGCTGGATTTGAAGCGCGACGGGTCCTCGCTCACCAGCACCACCGGCCTGACGCCTTCGGTCACCAGTTCGCGCACGATCTGCTCGGGCGTGAGCGCGCCTTCGGCGGGCTGGCCGCCAGTCATAGCCACGGCGTCGTTGTAGAGGATCTTGAACGTGACGTTGCTTTTCGCCGCGACCGAGGCGCGGATCGTCAGCAAGCCGGAATGGGTATAAGTGCCGTCGCCCAGATTCTGGAACATATGCGGCGTTTCGACGAAGCTCTGGGCGCCGACCCAGGGCATGCCCTCCTGCCCCATACTGACGGTCTGCATCGTCCGTCGCTCGGGCATGAAATGGGCAAGGCCGTGGCAACCTGTCGCGCCCATCGCGTTTGAACCCTCGGGCACCAGCGTGCTCGTGTTGTGCGGGCAGCCCGAACAGAAATAGGCGGCGCGGATCGCGGTGAGCTTCAGCTCGTGCGTGCTGCCTTCGAGGTCGCGCAGCGCCGCGTCGCGTGCCGCTGCCTCGTCGCTCAGCAGGCCCAGCGCGGAAAGCCGCTTGACCAGCGCCCTGCGTACCGAGCCCGGATCGAGCACGCCGATTTCGGACAGGAGAGGCGTTCCATCTGGCTCGTGCTTGCCCGAAATCGCCGGCATACTGGCCTGGCCGTAGAAGATTCTCGCCAGCTGCTCCTCGATGAATGCGCGCTTCTCCTCGACGACGAGTACTTCGCCGCTGCCGCCGCAGGCTTCGCGCGCGAAGGAGGCGTCGATCGGCCAGACCAGCCCGAGCTTGACGACGCTGAGGCCGATGGCCCGGCATTTCGCTTCGTCGAGGCCGAGGTCGGCAAGCGCCTGGCATACGTCGAGCCAGGCCTTGCCGGCGGTGACGATCGTCAGGCGCGCATTGGGGGCCTCATGGCTGACCCGGTCGAGCCGGTTGAGGCCGGCGAACAGTGGCACGATCGGCAGGCGCTGCTCGATCACGGCCTGCTCCTGCTGGAGCGCCGACTTGTTGATCCGCAGGTTGGGTGAGACGCCCTCGGGCAGTTCGGGCATGCCGATCGGGAAGCTGTGGCCCGGCAACGTCACGGTCGTCGTCAGATCGAGCGTGTCGGTTACCGCCTTCATCGCGACATAGAGCCCGCTCGCGCGCGACAGCGCCCAGCCGAGCTGGCCCATCGAGAGGATCTCGTCGGTGGTCGCAGGATAAAGCATCGGCACCATCGCGGTGACCATCACGTGCTCGGACTGGTGCGCAGTGAGCGAGGACTTGGCGGCATGGTCGTCGCCGCACAGCAGCAGTGCTCCGCCGTTGCGGTGGGTGCCTTCGAAATTCGCCGCCTTGATCGCCTCGCCGGCGCGCTCGACGCCGACGCCCTTGGCGTACCACAGCGCAAAGACGCCATCGACGCGCGGCTTGCCGTACCAGCCGAGCTGCTGTGTGCCGCGCACGGAGGTGGCTGCCAGTTCCTCGTTGAGCCCCGGCTCGAAGCGGATGTCGTATTCGGTGAGCAGCTTCTCGCTCGCCCAGAGCTGCGCATCGAGTGTGGTGATAGGCGAACCGCGGTAGCCGGTGACATAGCCTGCCGTCTTCAACCCTGACGCCTTGTCGCGGCGGGCCTGGTCGAGCAGCAGCCGCACGACGCCCTGCAGCGAAGACAGCATCACTTGTCCGTGCTCTTGCGTGTATTTGTCGTTCAGAGTGACGACCGTCTTGGTCACTTCATCCCCGGTTTTTTTCGCGAAAACCCCGCTTTTCAGATGGGCATGCGCGATGCAAGCGGCAACCGCACTTGCGCACCAAGGGTCAAGTCACCTTGCGGCGGCGCGATTGGCGTCCGTGCCGGAAGCTCCGGACGATCGCTCCTTGCAATCGCGCGATGCAGGTGGTGATACTTTGTTGAACAAAGCCGGTTCTGTCCGGTCCGGACAAGGGAGATTCACGGATGACGAAGGTGATGGAGGGCGTGCGCGTCCTCGAAGTTGCGCAATATACGTTCGTACCTGCCGCGGGGGCGGTGCTGGCCGACTGGGGCGCCGATGTGATCAAGATCGAGCATCCGGTCACGGGCGATGCGCAGCGCGGCTTTCTGCGCATTGGCGCGATGCCCGTAACGCCCGATCGCAATACCGTGATGGAGCATCCCAATCGCGGCAAGCGGTCTGTCGGCGTCGACCTCACTACCGAGGAAGGCCGCGAGTTGATCTACCGTATCGCGAAGACGGCCGATGTGTTCCTCACCAATTACCTGCCAGCCGCGAGGCAGAAGCTGAAGATCGACCTGGAACACATCCGGGCGGTCAATCCGGACATCATCTATGCACGCGGTAGCGCGCATGGCGACAAGGGGCCGGAACGCGAGGTCGGCGGGTTCGACGGCACGGCTTTCTGGACTCGTGGCGGCATCGGTTATGCGCTCACGCCGGAGGAGCTGCCGGGCATCATGGCGCAAGGCATCCCGGCCTTCGGCGATACGATTGGCGGCACCTTCATCGCCGGCGGCATCGCGGGCGCCTTGTTCAAGCGCGAACGCACTGGCGAGACCAGCGAGCTCGACGTTTCGCTGCTGTCCACCGCGACATGGGCGCAAGCAAGCCGGCTGTGCATGGCGATGGAATACGGTGCGGAGATCCGCTCGCCCTATCCCAGGTCGGGCTGTACGCCGGGCAACCCGTTCATGGGCAATTTCATCACCTCGGACGGGGGCACGATCAACCTGTGCGTACTTGCCCCGGCCAAGTACCTGCGCGACACCTTTGAGCACCTCGGACTCGGCGAGATGGCCGATGACGAACGCTTTTCGACAGTCGGGAAACTGCTGGAGAACTGGGAACCGGTGGGCGAGGCCGTCGCGAAGGCGATCGGCGCGAAGACCTTTGCCTACTGGCGCGATCGCCTGAGGACGATGAAGGGGCAGTGGGCACCCGCGCAGAGCGGTGCCGACGTTGCGAGCGACGAGCAGGCGCTGGCCAACGACATGATCGTGGAAGTGGAGGGCTCGGGCGGCGAGCCGATAAGGCTGATCCGCAGTCCGGTGCAGTTCGATCATGAGCCGCTGGAGACGACCCGCGCGCCGCAGGCGTCAGAGCATACCGAGATGTTCCTCATGGAACTCGGCCTCGAATGGGACGAGATCGAAAAGCTCAAGGCCGGCGGCGCGATCGCGTAAGGGGGAAACCGATGACTCAATTGAGCGACTACGCAGACAAGTATCACTGCATCAATTTCTCCCGCGCCGACGGCGTGCTCGAAATGACGATGCATTCCCGCGGCGGTCCGGCCAAATGGGGAACCTCGCTTCAGAGCCTCCATGCCGAACTGGGCCACGCGTTCCTCGATGTCGCTCGCGACTACGAGAACAAGATCGTCATCCTCACCGGAACCGGCGACAGCTTCATTTCGGAAATGGATGCCGAAGAGCCTTTCCCCGAGCCCAGCCTTGCTCACATGTGGCCGCGCATCCAGGACGAGGGCCTGGCCCTGCTCAACAATCTTCTGGCGATTCCGGTGCCGATGATCGGTGCGGTGAACGGGCCGGCACTGATCCATGCCGAGCTGGCGGTATTGTGCGATATCGTCCTGGCCGCCGAACAGGCGGAATTCGCGGATCTCGCCCATGTCCCGGGTGGTGCCGTGCCCGGCGACGGCGTCCACACCGTCTGGCCGATGATGCTGGGCCCAAATCGCGGACGCTATTTCCTGCTCACCGGCGAGCGGATTGGCGCGGATGAAGCCAAGCGGCTGGGTTTCGTCGCCGAGGTGCTGGGCCGGGACGCGCTGCTGCCACGCGCCCGTGAGCTGGGAGCTCAGCTGGCCCGGCTTCCGGCATTGACCTTGCGGCACACCCGGTCGGTGCTCGTGCGCGAATTGCGGCGGCGCATGTTCGACGAGCTGTCGAACGGGCTGGGCCACGAAGGGCTGGCGATGCTGTGCCCCTCGCCCGGTCAGGCCTAGCGCGCCAGCGGATTGGGTTCGGGCGGAGCCACGCGAGCCAGGCGATTGCTGTCGCGGTGGTGGAATGGTTCGGCCTGCCCCCTGATCGTCATCACGGTGTCCTCCTCGTAGGACCATGATCCGTCGTCGTGGACCGTCACCGTGATGGTGAAGCTGTCCGTACGGAAGTTCTCTTCGAGATAGGGGTTTGAACAGATTCCGAAATCGGTGGTGCCGCGCTTGGCCGAAAGCGTGAATTGCCGTGCGTCGGGTTTCGCCTTGCCGACTGCCAGCACGGTCTGGCCACGCGGGATCGTCAGGCTGTGCATCACCGTCTCGGTAGCCGGCTCCCACAGCCAGTAGCCGACCTGGTCGTGATAGGTGCCGATCTCTCCCGGCCTGGTCATGCGGGTGTGATATCGCAACGCGTAAAGCAGCTGTGGTCCGTTGTTGCCCGGATCGACCGGTTGCAGTTCGATCCGTTCATGAAAGGACTCGGTGCGCGGCCCTTCCGATTTTGGCGCGACATCGACGCCTCTCATGCCCTCCCAGATGCCCGCCAACGGTGCCAGCGGGCCCAGTTTGGCCAAAGTGTCGATGCCCGGATTCGCGGGTTCGGCATAGATATCGGGGGGATAGGCAGACATTTGCGGCTCCTTGGCGTTTATATCCGTTTGCCCGAAAAATTCCGTGTTGCAATATTTCCTATTGCAGTGCAGCAATATAGGTGGTGGGATATAAACCGGGCGTCCCGAACCGTTCTTTCCTCAAAGAGAGCCTGGAGAGAGCAATTGACCAGCTTCGATTTCGTAGTCCTTGGTAGTGGACCGGCGGGCCGTCGCGCAGCGGTGCAGGCGGCCAAGCTCGGCAAATCGGTGCTGGTGGTGGACAACCGGACGCAGGTCGGCGGGGTTTCGGTGCATACCGGCACCATCCCTTCCAAGACCTTGCGCGAGACCGCGCTCAACCTTTCAGGATGGCGTGAGCGGGGCTTTTACGGGCAGTCGTACCGCGTAAAGCACGACATCTGCGCCGCCGATCTCTCGTCTCGTCTGGGCAAGACGCTGGAACACGAGATTTCCGTGCTGGAGCACCAGTTCGCCCGCA
>JAGREL010000285.1 GCA_020446575.1 Novosphingobium sp.
AAGATCATCCATGTCGACATGGATGCCTTCTATGCCAGCGTCGAGCAGCGCGACGATCCGTCTCTGCGCGGCAAGCCGGTGGCAGTCGGCGGAGCATCGGCGCGCGGCGTGGTGGCAGCCGCCAGCTATGAGGCGCGGGCCTTCGGCGTGCGCTCCGCCATGCCGTCTGCCAGGGCGATCCGGCAGTGCCCCGACCTCATTTTCCGCAAGGCCCGGTTCGACGTCTACAATGCGATATCCCGTCAGATTCGCGGCATCTTCCTCGACTATACGCCGCACGTCGAACCGCTGGCGCTGGACGAGGCCTTTCTCGACGTGACCGAGGATCTGAAAGGCATCGGCTCGGCCACGCGCATTGCCGAACTCATCCGCAAGCGCATCCACGAGGAAACCGGCCTGACCGCCAGCGCCGGCGTTTCCTACAACAAGTTCCTCGCCAAGCTAGCCAGCGACCAGAACAAGCCCGACGGGTTGTTCGTCATCAGGCCCGGAGAAGGCGCCGCCTTCGTCGCGACGCTGCCGGTGCGACGCTTCCACGGCGTCGGCCCGCGCGGCGCGGAGAAGATGGCGAAGCTGGGGATCGAGACCGGAGCGGATCTGTGCGAAAAGGACATCGTCTTCCTGAGGAACCATTTCGGCAGCCAGGCCGACTATCTCTATCGCGCGGCGCGCGGCATCGACCTGCGCCGCGTGCGCGCCGACCGTCCGCGCAAGTCGGTGGGCGGCGAGCGCACTTTCCAGCACGATATCTCCTCGGGCTCGGCCTTGCGCGAGACGCTCGACCGGATCGTCGGCATCGTCTGGGACCGGATCGAACGCGCGGGCGCGCGCGGACGCACCGTCACGCTCAAGCTGCGCTACACCGATTTCCGCCTCGTCACCCGCGCCCGGTCCGTGCCGCATTGGGTGGAGGACAAGGCCGAATTCTCGGCGCTCGGCCATGCGCTGCTGGAGGAGTTGCTGCCCCTGCCCCAGCCGATCCGGCTGATGGGGCTTACCTTGTCTGCGCTGGAAGGTCGGAAAGACAGCGAGCGCGAGGAAGCGGACGGCCAGCTTTCGCTGCTCTAATGACATTGGGTTGAACCATATAGCCCCCTCCTCTTCAGAGGAGGGGGATTCCACGCAAAATCATCTCGCTCTATCCCCCGAACTCGCGCACCCATCCGGGCAATCGTTCGCGCAGTAGATCGGACATCGGCGCGGGAAGGACGTCCAGCCCGAAGAATGCGGCTTCGACCACTTCCCTGTGATCCGGACGCGGTTGGCCCTGCGCCCGGCCCGCAACGATATGCACGTAGTTGGCAGCGCCGTGCACCTCCTCCTCGATCGTCGCGATGTGAACCGCGCCATCCAGTCCGCAGCCGGTCTCCTCACGCAATTCGCGAAGCGCTGCGGCCAACACGCTTTCGGCTCTGCCAATCCCGCCGCCGGGCGGCATCCACGAACTGCTGCCATAGGAATGACGAATCAGCAGGACCCGTCCCGCTTCGTCCAGCGCCACCACCCTGCAGCCGTTGAGGCGCGGCTTGCGCAAGCGCCACCAGTGCGACCTCAGCCGGTGGGCGAGACGATAGAGGCCGCGATGGACCGGGGCGGGGATCAGGTGAAGCACGTCACCGGCTGACGCGCCGCGCCGAGCAGCCGCGCGACTGGCAGATCGTTCTCCCCGGCGGCGGCCTGTTCGAACAAGTCGCGCTTCTCGCCCCCGCGGATGACGAACAGCAGCTCGTCGCTTTCCAGAAGTGCCGGGATCGTCAGGCTCAGGCGGTCGAAAGGCGCTTCGGGCGGCAAGGGATCGGGCGTGATCCGGCGCACGGGATCGGGATCGTCGACCTGCGGATCGGTGTTCGGAAACAGCGAGGCGATATGCCCGTCATTGCCCATGCCGAGCCAGGCCAGCGCGAAATGCGGTGGCTGCGCGTCTTCCGCCAGCGGCACGATGTGCGCCCCGACCGGCTCCAGCGCGGCGCGGATGCGCCCGACATTGCTGGCGACGTGGTCTTCGGACACGATCCGGTCGTCCCCCGGCCAGACGGCGATGCGGTCCCAGTTGAGCGGAGCTTTCGCCAGGATCGCCAGGATCGGAAACGGCGTCGAGCCGCCCGGCATGGTGATCGCCACTTCGCCGCGCGTATTCATCAGCGCCGACACCAGCCGCTCTTCCAGCCAGCCGGCGATATCGGCGTCCGAAGCGCCCTCGATAATGCGAAGCGAACCCATGACCGGGGCATAGCCGGTGTTGCGGCGGGGAGAAAGCCGCAGGCGTCCGATCACATGAACCCGATGGCGTTCAATCCCGTGATCAGCGCCACGAGAAGCAGGACCGCGCCGACCAGCCGCCGAAGCCTGCGCAGAAGCGGCAATGTCACGAATTCAGGCGCGAACCAGGCGACGGCAAGCAGCGCAGCGCCGCCGATCGCACCGCCAAGCCCGGCCGGGATCGGGGCATTGGTGGCGACCGCGACGGCAAAGACCAGGAAACGCACGGCATCGGTGAGCTGACGGGCAACCAGCACAAGCGCCAGCGCGCCCAGCGACAAGGTTGGCTCTTCGGGATTGCGGCCCGGCGAAAGCAGAAGCGATTCGCCCCCCGCAAGGCCCAGCGCGATTGCCGCGAGGAACAGCCGGGCATTGGACGCCAGCATCGGCGCGACAAGCGATCCCGCCCACGCGGCTGCCGCTCCGGTGGCGATGCTGATCGCGATCCCGGTCGCCAGCACGCCCGGACGCGCGCCCTGCCGCAAGGTCAGGCCGGCAACCGCAAGCTGGTCGCGCGCGGCGAGACCCGCTAGTAGCACCGCGAGCAGGGTGAAGTAGAAGCCCGTCATCACCGGCTGCCTACACCAGCGTGCATCCGGCGCGAAGCAGCACTTCGCTTCCCTGCCCGACTGCGGTAGGCTGGATGCTTCGCTGCGGAGGATGCCGACTGTGCTGGAAGAAGACGAGTTCATGCTGGTGGTGAACGGCGAAGAGCGCCTGATCAAAGCCAGCGCCGACATGCCGCTGCTGTGGGCGCTGCGCCAGGAGGTTGGCCTGAGCGGAGTGAAATTCGGCTGCGGCGCGGGGCTGTGCGGTGCCTGCACCGTGCATCTCGATGGCTCTCCGGTGCGCTCCTGCGTGCTGCCGTTGGGCAGTGTCGGCTCATCCGAGGTCACCACGCTTGAAGGGATTCAGGACGATCCGCTGGCCGAGAGGCTGTTCGACGCCTGGCTCGAAATCGACGTGATGCAATGCGGCTATTGCCAGGCCGGCCAGATCATGAGCGCGCATGCCCTGCTCAAGGACAATCCCACGCCCAGCAACGAAGAGATCGACATGGCGATGGAAGGCAACATCTGCCGCTGCGGCACGTACCCCCGCATCCGCGAAGCGATCCGCATCGCTTCCGAAGAGGAGGAAGCGTGATGGCGACAGGACAAGACGCATCGACGCTGGATCGCCGGGCGTTCCTCAAAGTCTCCGCCCTGGTGGGCGGCGGCATGGCGCTCAGCCTGACAATGCCGGGCATGGCGCGCGGTGCGGATAGCGATGAAGTGGTCGAACTCACCGATTTCGTGACGATCGACCACGCGGGTCTGATCACCATCGCCGCCAAGAACCCGGAGATCGGCCAGGGCGTGAAGACCTCGCTGCCCATGCTCATCGCCGAGGAACTCGACTGCGCCTGGGATCAGGTGAACGTCGTGCAGGCCGACTTCGATCCCTCACGCTACGAGCGGCAGCGGGCCGGGGGCAGCCTTGCGATCCGCTTCGAATGGCTGCCGATGCGGCAGGCGGGCGCGGCCGCCCGGCAGATGCTCGTGGCAGCGGCTGCCGAAACTTCCGGATTGCCGGCAAGCGAACTGTCGACTGCAAGCGGTTTCGTGCGCCATTCCGCTTCGGGCCGCAAATGGAGCTATGGCGAACTCGCCAGCGCCGCCGCACGCCAGCCGGCGCCCGATCTGGCCAAGGTCGAGCTCAAGGACCCGAAGGACTTCGGCATCGTCGGCAAGCCGACCGTCGGCGTCGACAGCGCCCGGGTGCTCAGGGGCGAAGCGCTGTTCGGCATCGATACGCGCATGCCCGGCATGCTCCACGCGGTGCTGGAAACGGCGCCCGCCCATGGCGGCAAACTGAAAAGCGCCGACACCAGCGCGGCCAAGGCCGCGCGCGGGGTGGTTGCGGTGCTGAAGCTCGACGGCATAGGCGGGCCGGATGCGATGACCGACTGCGTGGCGGTGATCGCGACCAATCACTGGTATGCCGAACAGGCGCGCAAACTGCTCACGCTGGAATGGGACCTGGGCGCGGCGAAAGGCCACAGCCTTGACGCCTATGCGAAGGAAGCCGCCCGCCTGCACGACGCGGACAAGGGCGCCGAGCTGCGCCGCGATGGCGATGCGCCCGCGCGGCTGGCCGAGGCCGCCAAGGTGGTGCGCGCGCGCTACAGCTATCCGTTCATTGCCCATGCGACGCTCGAGCCGCAGAACTGCACCGCGCTGTACAAGGACGGCGCGCTGGAGATGTGGGCGCCGACACAGACGCCCGACCGCGGCGTCGGGATGATCGAAAAGCTTCTGGGCATACCCGCCGACAGGCAGACGGTTCACATCACCCGGATCGGCGGCGGCTTCGGACGGCGGCTGTTCGCGGACTTCATGGTGCAGGCCGCCGCCCTTGCCAAAGCCATGCCGGGCAAACCGGTTCAGCTGCTGTGGAACCGGGCCGAGGACATCAAGCGCGATTTCTACCGCCCCGGCGGCTGGCACAGCTTCGCGGCGGGCCTGGACGATGACGGCAAGCTGATCGCCTTCACCGACCATTTCTCGACCTTCGGCAGCGAGGGCAAGCCGCATCACTCGGCAAGCATGCAGCCGATACATTTCCCGGCGGGGCTGGTGGAAGACCTGCTTTACACCATGGACGTGATAGACACGGTCATCCCGATGGGGCCGCTGCGGGCGCCGGGATCCAACGCGCTGGCTCACGCCTTCCAGGGTTTCCTGGACGAAGTGGCGGAGGCTGCCGGCAAGGATCTTCCCACCCTGATGCTGGAACTGTGCGCCGAAGACCGCGTCATCGGCGAAGACACCAATGCCTGGGGAACCGGATGGGCTTTCAAGACGGCCCGGGCACGCGGCGTTATCGAGAAGGTGTTGAAGGACAGCGGTTGGGCCAAACGCGGCAGCGGTGACGGCAGGGGCATGGGCTTCGGCTTCTATTTCAGCCACCAGGGCTATTTCGCCGAAGTCGCCGATGTCAGCGTCGAGGGCGAGGACGTAAAGGTACACAAGCTCTGGGTCGCGGCCGATGTCGGCAGCCATATCGTCAATCCGATGGGCGCCGAGGCACAAGTGACCGGCGCGATCGTCGATGGGCTGGCGCAGGCGATGGGCCAGCGCATCAGCTTCACCGACGGGGTGATCGAGCAGGAGAACTTCGACACGTTCCCGCTGGGACGGATCAGCGCAACGCCGGAGATATCGGTCAGCTGGGTGAAGACCGACAATCCGCCGTCCGGGCTGGGCGAACCGGCGCTGCCGCCGGTCGTTCCGGCGTTGACCAACGCCATCTACGCAGCCGGCGGCAAGCGCATTCGCGACCTGCCGATACAATCATGGACCTGACCCGGAAGTACGGCGGCTAAGGCCCCGCCGCCCTTTCACGAAGCCTCGGCAACTTCCCGCAGCTCCAGTTTCCCGAGCCCGCCGAAGTCATGCCCGCTCGGATGCTGGTACAGGAGCAGGCCGAATTCTGGCAGGATCGCCAACAGGTGATCGAAGATGTCGGCCTGGATCCGCTCGTATTCAGCCCAGGCGGTCGTGCTGGTGAAACAGTAGATTTCGAGCGGCAGCCCCATCTCTCCGGGTGCGAGTTGCCGCACGAGCATCGTCTTGCCCTGGTCGACCTCGGGATGGGCCTTGAGATAGGCCAGGGTGTAAGCTCGGAATGTGCCGACATTGGTCGGGCGCCGCCGGTTCACCGTCTCGTCTTCGTCGGGCGCGACCTTCGCATTCCATTTGTCGAGTTCTGCCTGCTTCTCCTCCAGATAGGGTCGCAACAGCACGAAACGACGGAACGATTGCCAGTCCTCCTCGGAGACGAAATCGACCGTCTTCACATCGATCTGGATGGCCCGTTTGATCCGGCGGCCACCCGATTCCCTCATTCCGCGCCAGTTCTGAAAAGAGTCCGAAATCAGCCGGTACGTCGGGATCGCGGTGACCGTCTTGTCGAAATTCTGCACTTTCACCGTATGGAGCGCGATATCGATCACGTCGCCGTCGGCATTGAGCTGCGGCATGGTGATCCAGTCGCCGACACGGAGCATGTCGTTGGAACGCAGCTGTACCGAAGCGACGAGCGACAGGATCGTGTCGCGGAAGATCAGCATCAGCACCGCGGCAACGGCACCCAGGCCGGACAGCAGCAGTATCGGGGATTCGCCGATCAGGATCGCGATGATGATGATCGCCGCAGCGCCGTAGATGGCGATCTTGCCGAGCTGGATATAGCCCTTGATCGGGCGTCTGGCCGCATCGGGATCATGCTCGTAGGTCTCGTTCAGCAGGTCGAGCACGTCGTCGATCGCGCGGGCAATCGTGTAGACGATGAACGCGGCGGCAGCGCCTCGTACCACCGATACTGCCGACTCCGGAATGTTGGGGACCAGCACGATCCCGCGCTCGATGATGAAGGCCGGCACGGCGTTGGAGAGGTGCCGCACGATGTGGCCGACATAATTGGACTCGTCGCGGAAAGGCGAAGCCGCGATGATCCGCGTGATCAGCCGGACGACAATTTTCAGTGAAATCCAGTTGGCGATAACGGCGCCCAGAAACAGCGCCGCGACAACAATCAGGGAATTGATCCAGGGATAGGACTGCAGAATCTCATCCGGAACGGGGATAGGTCTCTCCTTGCGTTATGCATGGTGGTCACGCTTCAGGATCGAGCGCGATATCGGTCAGGCGCCATATCTTAGGCGGTGTCCTGCCAAGATCAAATCGCGGAACATTTTTGTGCACCTGCGAAGGGTTTCACTTTGACGAAGCTGAGTCTAGACAGGTAACCGATGTCCTTCGGTTCCAACGATTGCCAGACCTTGAGTCCACCCGCCCTTCCATCCCCGCCGAGACTGAACGACCTGCCGCATGCGGCCTTGTTCCTGGACTTCGACGGAACGCTCGTGGAGATAGCCCCGGCGCCGGACGCGATCCGGGTCGATCCCGGCCTGCCGGCGATCCTGCAGGCGCTTTCCGACAAGCTGGAGGGCCGCCTCGCGGTCGTCAGCGGGCGGTCACTGGCCGACATCACGCGCTACCTCGGCACCGACCGGATCGCGATGGCCGGCTCCCATGGCGCGGAACTGCGGCGACCGGGCAGCACCGCTTTTGAATCGCTCGCCGAACCGGTTCCTCCGCAGGCCGAAATAGAGCTGAATCGCTTTGCCGCGACGCGCGAAGGGCTTCTGGTCGAACCCAAGCCCTACAGCGTCGCCCTCCATTATCGCCTGCGGCCCGAAGCGGAGGCCGAGGCGCTTGCATTGGCGGGGTCCCTCGCCGCGGCTATGGGTCTCAACGTCAAGCGCGGAAAGATGGTGGTCGAGCTGCTTACGCCCGGTTACGACAAGGGAAGCGTGGTCGCGAAATTCATGGAGATGCCGGCCTTTCGCGGAGCGCAGCCGGTATTCCTTGGCGACGACATTACCGACGAGGATGCCTTCACCAAGGTTCTGGAACATGATGGAGGCGGCATATTGGTTGGACCTGAACGAGAAACCTCGGCCCGCTGGCGCCTGCCGGGGGTTGGCGATGTCCATGGCTGGCTGAAGGCAGCGCTCGCATGAGTTCGCTCGAGCTATGGCCGATCGGCAATTGCCAGGTCAGCGGTTTGATCGACGAAAGCGGCAGCCTGGTGTGGGGCTGCGTTCCGCGCGTGGATGGGGACCCCGCATTCTGCGCCTTGCTGAGAGGCAACGACAACTCGCAGGAGCCGGGAGCGTGGCGACTGCAGCTCGTCGATCAGGTGTCGGTCGAACAGCGATATCTGCGCAACACGCCGATCCTGCTCACAAAGCTTGAGGATGCCCAGGGCGGCGCCGTGCATATCCTCGATTTCTGCCCGCGTTTCGAAAGATCGGGGCGGATGTACCGGCCGGTCGCCTTTGCCCGGATCGTGCGGCCGATCGCCGGGTCTCCGCGTCTCAAGGTGAGTCTCACGCCGATGCGGGACTATGGCGCCTCCGAGGCCGACCGCACGCACGGGACCAACCACATCCGCTATCTGGTCGACCACCACTCCCTGCGTCTTACGACCAACGCCCCGGTGGGTTACATCCTCGAGGAGCGGCCCTTCCGGGTCGAGAGCAACCTGCACTTCTTCCTGGGCCCGGACGAGCCCTTCTCGGGCAATGTCAGGCGCGAAGTCGAAGCCATGCTCGACAAGACCGAAAGCTACTGGCGGCATTGGGTGCGCGGGTTGGCGACGCCGCTGCAATGGCAGGACGAGGTTATCCGCGCGGCCATCACCCTGAAGATGTGCCAGCACGAAGAGACAGGCGCCATCGTCGCGGCGCTGACCACCTCGATACCCGAAGCACCGCATTCCGAGCGGAACTGGGATTACCGCTACTGCTGGATCCGCGATGCCTATTATACGGTTCAGGCGCTCAACCGGCTCGGCGCGCTGGACGTTCTGGAAAAATATCTCGGCTATCTGCGCAATCTGGTCGATTCCTCGGAAGACGGGACAATCCAGCCGCTCTATGCCGTCAGCGGCGCCAAGGAGCTTGAGGAATGGACCGCGGCCGGACTGAAAGGCTATCGCGGGATGGGGCCGGTGCGCGTGGGCAACGCAGCCTGGTACCAGATCCAGAACGACTGCTACGGCCAGATCATCATGCCGAACATCCAGGCATTCTCCGACCGCCGGCTGCTGCGAATGGCAAATGAGGAAGACTTTCAGAGCCTTGAAAAAGTTGGAGAAATGGCGTGGAAGCTGCATGACCAGCCCGACGCCGGGCTGTGGGAACTGCGCACCCGCACCGCGATCCACACCTATAGCGTAGTGATGAGCTGGGCCGCCTGCGACCGGCTGGCCAACGCGGCCGAAGTGCTGGAGCTGGAGGATCGCAGGCAGTTCTGGCGAGTGCGGGCGGATGCAATCAGGGAAAGGATCGAGCAGGAGGCCTGGTGCGAGGAGCAGGGCCATTACGCCGCAAGCTTCGGCGGCAAGGAGCTGGACGCGAGCCTGCTGCAACTGGTAGACATGCGTTTCGTCACGACCGACGATCCGCGCTTCCAGGCAACACTTGAAGCGGTGGAGCGCGGGCTCAGGCGCGGCGAGCACATGCTACGCTACGATTCGGAAGACGATTTCGGCAGGCCGGAGACGGCGTTCAACATCTGCACGTTCTGGCTGATCGAGGCGCTGCATCTTGCCGGACGCAATACCGAGGCGCGTCAACTGTTCGAAACGATGTTGAGTCATCGTACAAAATCGGGACTTTTGTCCGAAGACATGGATTTCGAGACCGGCGAGCTCTGGGGCAACTTTCCGCAGACCTACTCGCTTGTAGGCATCATCAATTGTGCCGGGGCTCTTTCCCGGCTGTGGAGCGATTACAGGTGAGCAGGCTGATTGTGATTTCCAACCGCGTTTCCGTGCCCAAGGCCCAGGGCGCGGCGGGAGCGCAGGGCGGACTTGCCGTTGCCCTCACCGCGGCACTGCGCGAGCACAAGGGCATCTGGTTCGGCTGGTCCGGCAAGGAAACCGACGAATTCACCGGCCATCTCGACATGCAGCGCCGCGACGGCGTGACCACCGCGACGATCGACCTCGAGCCGCAGGACATCGACGAATATTACAACGGCTACGCCAACCGCACGCTATGGCCGCTGTTTCACTATCGTATCGACCTGACCGAGTACGAGCGGCATTTCGGCAGCGGCTACGAACGCGTGAACGAACGTTTCGCCGACGCCGCCCTGCCGCTGATCGAACCCGACGACCTCGTCTGGGTGCATGACTACCACTTCCTGCCGCTGGGCAGCCAGCTGCGCGCGAAAGGCGTCAAGAACCGGATCGGCCTGTTCCTTCACATCCCCTGGCCGCCGACACGGCTGCTGGTGTCCCTGCCCTATCACGAGCGGCTGGTGCGCTCGATGCTCGATTACGACCTGATCGGCTTCCAGACGGAGGAGTGGCTCGAATCCTTCCTGCACTATGCCGAGAAGGAACTCGGCGCGAAGGTCAGCGCCGACAGGACCATCGATTTCGAAGGCCGGACGGTCAAGGCGAAGGCCTTTCCCATCGGCATCGATTTCAAGGAATTCTCCGAAGCGGCCGAAGGCAAGGTCGCACGCGATGCCCGCGAAAAGCTGCATGCCAGTGCGCGAGGCCGCAACGTGGTGATCGGTGTGGACCGGCTGGATTATTCGAAGGGACTCGCCGAGCGGTTCGACGCCTACGATCGCTTCCTCACGGACAATCCGGACATGGCGAAGGACATCATCCTCCTGCAAATCGCACCGCCGTCCCGCGAACTGGTCGCCAGCTATCAGAACATCCGTGAGGAACTGGAAACCAAGACCGGCCACATCAACGGCGCTCATGCCGATGTCGCCTGGGTGCCGATCCG
>JAGREL010000286.1 GCA_020446575.1 Novosphingobium sp.
CGAGTTGCTCGCGCTGGAAACGCACATAGGCGGTCACGTTTTCCGGGGTGGGCTCGAGAATTGCGCGCGCTTTCAATTCCTCAAGCGCAGTTGAGATTGCCGCGAGGCGCTCGCGCGCCGGGACTTGCCGGGCGCTTTCGGGGCTGCCGGGCTCAGGTCTTGGATCCTCGCAATAGAACCATGTGCCGAGCTTGCGCTCGCCGCAGTAGAATGTGTCCTGGGCCTGCTCGACCTCGATCCCGTCGCCGCTGGCAGCGTGTGCGCCGGCGGGGACAAGAAGGCTAAGAGCAAGGCTCGCAGCGATGGGGACGGTCCTGGCTTGGATCATGATCGGTTCCTGACCTCCTGGGGGCTCATGGCTGGTGGCTTGCATAATAGGCTTCGATCTTGCGCTGGATTTCGACGAGCGTGGCGGCCTCATTGGGAAGCTTCGCGGCTTCGACGAACTCGGCGTAGACTTCGGAAAAATCCATTACCGAGAGGTCGAGCTGCTGGAATTCGAAGACGGTAAAGCCCTCGCAGGTCTCGGTCTTCGGCTTGCCCCAGGGCTTGCCGAGCTGGGGGCGGCCCTGCTCCTGGAGGATGCGGCTGATCTTTGATTCAAAGCAGCAGTAGACTTGCTTCCTGGTCTTGCAGATGCCGAGGAAGCTCGAGGAACAATAGGACCCGACCTTGTGGCACAGGCCCGCATCGTCCTTCTGGTCGAGCAGGACCTCGGCCGGGGAGCACAGGAGCGGTGTGAGTAGCGGTACGCCGCTTCCCGAGCAGCAGTTCGATAGGCCGAAGAGCTTGTGCGAGCAGGTCTCGCGCGTGCCGCGAAACAGCGTCAGCGTCGCTTCGTCGAACTCGGCACTGGCCTGGCCAAGCGCGTTCAAGGCGACGACCGCGTCCTTGAACTCGTCGGAAGCCTCTCGCTCGATCGTCTCGCATTCGCCGTTGATGCAATAGACATCGCCGCCGCAGATATACTGTGTCGGCTCGGGCGTGGTGCCGGGGATCGGGCAGGAATAAGTCCGCTCGGTCACGCCGCACGACCCATTGGCGGCGGGCGGATCGTCGAGGCAGGTCTCGCGCGTAAGCGAGCACGTAGTATTGGCTTCAAGGCTCGCGCAGTCGTTGGCACCGCCGACGATCCTCTGGCACAGATACGAGCGGCTCTTCTGCCAGCAAGGCCGCGTTATCTGAACGTCGGCAATCGTTCGGGTCTGGTTCGGCGCGGTGCAGATCTCGCTCTTGAGTTCGCAGGCGACCGGGTCATTGGGGCAACCCGAGGTGGTCCAGCTTTCGGTGAACCATTTTGAGGTCGAGCTTTCCGGCGTAAATCCTGCGATGCTGGCGCTGCACGACCAGACCTCTTCGGGCGAAGCGGGCTCGATGCAGGTCAGATAGCCGCCACCCAGCGGATCGCCGACAAAGTCCCAGGTCTTGCACAGGTCCCGTCCGGCAAGGCCTGCTGCGTCTGCCGTCGTGCGGGTGCAGGCAGGCTCAGAGCTAATCGTGCCGCATTGCTGGAGCCCGGTAACGTACTCGAGCGGAAAACTGGTGACCGGATCGTAGGTGAACGCGGCGTCCAGCCCATCGGTGTTGCAGCGAAAGATATTGCTGACGACCTCGAACGCTCCGGGAGGCGGCGGTGCTGAGACAGTCCCCAGGAGGTAGACGTTCGGATCGGTTACAGCGCTGCTGCAATCGTAATAGTCGATAGTGATGCCGTAATCGGGAACGGGGTAGCTGGAGGTGCGGCGGCACTGGCCATTGCCGGCAAGCGCGGAGCAGCCATTGAATGTGCCCGAAATCGCGCAGAGGTACTGGTAGGTAAGCGCGCTCCATTCGGTCACGACCAGGTTGCTGGTGCAGCTCTTGGTCTCCTCGATGACCTGCGAGCCGAAATGGCAGGTCCACTCGGCGCTGTTGCGTGTGCCCGGACCGGGTGGCAGCGGCGTGCAGTCCCCGGTCGAGCCGTCAGCACTTACCCCGTCAAGAAAAGCGTCGGGATCGGCTTCGATCGCATTGGCGCGCGCCATGTCATCGCGGGTGACATTGACCGTCGGACGCGATGTCGAATTGGCGGTGCGGTAGGCCTCGCTGTTGTAGCCTTGCGCCGCGCCAGCGGCATACATCTCGCCGGGATTGTCGTAGTACTGCGTGAGGCCGGGATACGTCGCGTCGTAGCCCGGCAGCTGTGCTGCCGCGCCGGCTGCCTGCGTCAGGTCCTGGTAGTTCTCGCGCAGCGCCGAGCCCGCAGCGCGGGCTTCGGCTTTCGCCTCCTGCGGTGTCATCGTGGCAGGCGCGGGAGGTGGTGGCGGCAGGGGTTGCGGCAAGGGTAGCTCGCCGGCGGGAGGCAGTACCGGCAGGTCCTCGATCAGATCGTCGGGCGGCGGGATATAGACCTGGGCCTGTGTCGGACTGGCAGTGATGACCAGGCAGGCGAGCATCAGGCTCGCAATCGGCGGGCGTGCCTGGGCAGATGGTTGTGCCACCCACGCCATGTCACTTCGCCTTGTGCAGGTTGGCGAGGGCAATCGCGGCCACTCCGGCGCCGGGGCCGCGGCCTTGCGCAAAGCGCTCGAGCGCATAGTCGACGCTGACATTGCCGCTCATGCGGTCGTGATCGGGGACGGCCGAGGTGCAATCGAACCCGTCGCACAGCTCATAAGCGCGGCTTGCCACGACGAAGGTTGGCGCTGCGCTCACCGAAAAGGCGCGAAACAGGCGCGGGTCGATAGCGATATGCGCTTCCTGGCGCTCGTCGGTGACAACCCGCTTCAGTCCCTCGGCGAACGCCCGCGTGCTGCCCTTGGGAAATCCGCGAAAAACCACTACGCCGCCTGCCGCGCTGGTGTCGGCGATCAGGCGCGAGAGCGAGGCTTCGGGCATCGACAGGCTGGCAAAGACCACGAACAGCGGTCCCTCGCCGATCGGCGCGCTGGCATTGGCGGCCGCGCCTTCAAGGATTGCGTCGAAGTCGATCGGGCCTGCAGGGCCTTTGGGCAAGCTGGCGGGATCGATTTCGCGCATTGCGGCTATCGCTTCCTCGCGCAGAGTCTCCGCATCGCGCGCATGCGGGGCTTCGCGGCCGGCCAGTGCATCGACGAAATCCTGCGCCTCGCTGGTCTGCTCGGTTCCCCGTGCCTTGATGGCATCGAGATCGAGGCCTTCGACCGTTTGCGCGGCGGTGCGCGCCAGACCCGCCGAGAGCCCGGCCAGCGCCAGAAAGGCGACGGCAGCGGCCAATCTGGAGGTGCGGCAAGCGTGGAAAATCTGACGTAACCTGTTCATAAAGCGCAGCAATTTCGCTTCCTCCACACAAGGTAGCCAAAATCCTCGCCCTTGACCGGGAAGGACTTGCCCGTGTGCGGAATGATCGTCGTCGCCCCGATCGGCGCGCAGGCGTAGCGGCCTTTGACGGTCGGGATCGGGTTGGTCATCTGCAGCCGGTACTGCTGCTTTCGCATCACCGGCATGAGATACTTGTGGCACAGCGCCTTCGACCCCATCGTCCCCCAGGCAAGCGCTTCGCGGTGCATCTTGTAGAGCATGCGTTCGGCCACGAGCCGCGAAGCCTGGACCGGCGTGACATGCGCGGCGACATGGCCGTTCAGCGGATACATTCCCCCGTTGCAGCCCGCGCACCAGAACATCTGGTCGATCGGGAGCTTCGCGGACGCTGCCACGCAGTCGGCGGCGCAGGCTGCCGTGGCGACAGTGTTGGCGAACAGCGCAACTTCGGGGTTGATGATCGAAGTGAGCGCGGAATCCTGCCAGAGCGGATCGAGTTCGGTCACATAGGCGACATCGAAGGTCGTCTGCTCGAAGCAGAGGAAGT
>JAGREL010000287.1 GCA_020446575.1 Novosphingobium sp.
CGTTCGATCGCGCTCAGCCAGGTCTATTCCAAGGAAGGTCTCGGCCACGGCGTATCCTTCGACGCTGCCGAGCAATGGGGCGAGAAGGTTCTGCGCCCGCTGATCGATGCACCCTTTGCCGAACGCAGCCTGGTCAATATAAACTTCCCGCCGCTACCGGCAGGAGAGGTGAAGGGCATTCGCGTCGTGCGTCAGGGATTCCACGATTATGCGCGCGGTTCCATAGTCGAGGGCACCGATCCGCGCGGCTTTGCCTATTTCTGGTTCGGCCTGCACGGCATCGAGCATACGCCCGGACATGCCTCAGACCTCGAAGCGATCGACGAGGGCTATGTTTCGGTCACTCCCCTGACGCTGGACTTCACTCACGAGGCCTCGCTCGCCAGCCTCGCGGAACGCTACAGCCCGTGAAGCGGCCGGCGCTCGTTCCCGCTCTTGCAGCGCTGATGGCAGCGGCAATGCCCGTTGCAACCCGGGCCGATCCCGCGACCGAGATAGTCCACACCGTCACCGAAGGCGAAACGCTGAACGGCATCGCCAACCGCGCCGGTGTCGCACGCAACAGGATCATCGAGGCCAACGGGCTCGAGCCGCCATACATCGTCCGCATCGGCCAGACACTGCAGATCCCGCGCGAGACGTCAGCGTCTTCCTCTTTTTACGACAGGGAAACAGAACACGTCGTGCAAGCAGGCGAGACGTTGAACGGGATCGCCAACCGCGCGGGGGTAGCGCGCGACAGGATCATCGAAGCCAATGGACTCGAGCCGCCATATATCATCGGTATCGGCCAGACATTGAAGATCCCGCGCGGACCAGCCGCGAAGCCGACACCCGCTTCCAGCAGCCCCTCGTCATCCTCGCCAGAGGTGGAAACGATGCACATCGTCGAGGAAGGCGAAACGCTGGGCGGCATCGCCAATCGCGCCAAGGTGCCGCGCGTGCTGATCGCGGAAGCCAACGGGCTGGCGGAACCCTATGTCATCAAGGTCGGGCAGAAGCTGAAGATTCCCCGCACCGGCCGCCATACGGTGAAGGAGGGCGAAACCGGCTTCGGCATCGCTTATGCCTCCGGCGTCGCCTGGAAGGACATTGCGGTGGCCAGCGGGATCGATCCCGATGCGCCGATCCGTCCGGGCCAGGAATTGCTGATTCCGACAGTCATCGAACAGCCGGCAACAACCACGACACCGGCGCCGGCGCCGGCCCCCTCCCCTGCACCGGCAGCCACCCCGGCCGCCGCGCCCGCTAGCCGCTTTGTCTGGCCGGTCAGCGGCTCGATCCGGCGTGGCTTTTCCTCGCGCGAGCGGAGCAACTATCACGACGGGCTCGACATCCAGGCGCCGCGCGGAACCGCAGTCCGGGCGACCCGGGCCGGCAAGGTCATTTTTGCCGATCAGAAAGACAGCTACGGCAATCTGGTCATCTTGTCGCATGGCGAAGGCTGGCACTCGGTCTACGGCTATCTTGGCCGCATCACCGTGAGTGTCGGCGAACAGGTCAGCCAGGGCGAACGCATCGGCCTGGTCGGCAGCACCGGGATCGCCAAGGGCGACGAACTCCATTTCGAGCTGCGCCGCGACAACAAGCCGATCGATCCCACATCCGAACTGCCGGCGGGCCCATGAAGTCCAGGCGAGCCAGTTTGCGTTTCCGGCCGCTTCGGCGCGCCATTCCCGTGCCGGTCTGGGCCGACGTGGGCTTGAGAATCGGCGCCGCGCTCGCTCTCGTCTTTCTGGTCGTGCTCGTCCACTGGACCGATCGCGACGGGCTCGTCGATACGCATGACGGCCATGTCAGCTTCCTCGATGTCGTCTATTTCACGATGATCTCGATCACCACCACCGGCTTTGGCGATATCGCCCCGATCAGCGACCGGGCGCGGCTGGTGGAAGCGGTGATCGTCACGCCGATCCGCCTGGCCGTGATCTACATATTCGTGGGCACGGCCTATAACTTCATCATCAAACGCAGCTGGGAGAATTGGCGCATGGCTCGCATCCAGGACAACCTGGCCGACCATATCGTGGTGCTCGGCTTCGGTGTGAGCGGCTCCGAAGCAGTGCATGAGCTGATCGAGCGCGGCACCGACCCCCACGCCATCGTCGTGCTGGACGTGGACAATGCAAGGCTGGCCGACGCCGAAGCGCTGGGCTGCAACGTCATGGAAGCCGACGCTTCGCGCGACGAATCACTGGAAGCGGTGCGCATCGCCACGGCCAGGACGGTGCTGGTGTCGGCAGGCAGGGACGACACCTCGATCCTTATCGTGCTCACCGTGCGCCACCTTGCGCCGGACGTGCCCATTACCGCCGTTGTTCGGGCCGAGGACAACGAATTGCTCATGCGGCAGGCAGGTGCCGACAATGTCATCAATCCGGTCCGGTTCACCGGCCTGTTGCTGGCCGGGTCGGCCGAAGGCAGACATGTTTCGGAATATCTCGCGGACCTCGCCTCGATCAGCGGGCGAGTGCAGCTCGTCGAGCGCCAGGTAACGCCGGAAGAAGTCGGCAAGCCGCTCAGCGCACTGGCGACCGGAGGCAAGGGCCTCAGGATCTATCGCGGCGATACCACTATCGGTTTCTGGGAAGAGGCTGCCGAGCGGCTGGAGTCGGGGGACGTGATCGTCGAAATCGCGCCAACGCCCTAGCCCAGCGCCCAGAACGTCGCGCCCATGGCAAGATAGACCGCAAGCCAGAAGCCGCTTTCGATCAGCCGCTCACTGAAAGCGGCGCCCTTGCGCAGATAGGTGAGCCAGACCGCCGGGATGACGAAGGCAATTGCGATTCCACCCGACTGCATGAAATAGAGCCAGGGCTTGGCGCCCAGCGTTTCCGGGCCGATCCGCGCGAAATTGTGGCCGAGCATAATCGAGGAGATCAGCATCACGACAAGCACCAGCGCGTAATTGCCTGTCGGCCGCGAATCTCCCGGAAAGAGCTGCTGTCCCGTCCGGAACACCGGGCCATGCCAGACGATTCCAACCGCGACTGCAATCGCGGCCGCAAGGATGACCGCCAGCCAGTTTACGGGACCCATCGGAATTTCCTTTCCTTCCTGTCGACGGACTAGCTCAGGACGCCGAAGATCGCGCCCATCACCGCGTAAACCAGCGTCCAGTAGCACGCATCGATCGCGAACAGCTTCAGCGACTTGCGTGCGAACAGATAGTTCACGCCCAGCGAGGTCGCAATGAAGCCGAGACCGATGCCGCCGCCGACGATCGTGCTGGTGACGAAATCCGGCCTGCCATAGGTGGCCAGCACATGGCCGAGGATGAAGGCCGCGAACAGGTTCAGCAAAGCCACCAGGCCGAAAATCATCGGCATGTTGGCGCCCTTGATCGATTCGTCGCTGAGCCCGCTTTCGCGTTGCCAGGCCTTGCCGAACAGCGGCCCGTACCAGATGCCACCAACCACGAAACCCGCCGCGGCCGCCAGCACCACGGCTATCCAGTTCATCTCCCACATAGCCAGTTCTCCCAATCCGGCCGTTTCCCGAGCGGATTGAGGCATATTCCCGCTTGCCGCGCAAGTTCGGTGAGATCGTGACATTTGGCGGAGATAGGCCTATGCGCGCCGCCCAGCATGGCTACCCGGATTCCCCAGCAGGCCAGGGTCGGCATGGTCAGCCTCGGCTGTCCCAAGGCCCTCGTCGATTCCGAACGCATCCTCACAAGGCTGCGCGCGGACGGCTATGCCATGAGCCCGGACTATGCCGGCGCCGACGTGGTGCTGGTCAACACCTGCGG
>JAGREL010000288.1 GCA_020446575.1 Novosphingobium sp.
TCGGCGATTTCGCGCAGGGCGACGACCGGATTCTTGTCGCGGTCGCGGTCGATCGTCAGCTCGGCACCTCCCGAAATCTCTCGCGCGCGCTGCGCGGCAAGCAGGACGAGATCGAAACGGTTGGGAACCTTGTCGACGCAATCTTCGACGGTAACGCGCGCCATGGGGCACTCCGGTAATTATTCCAGTTGCGGGAAAGGGGCGAGCTAGGCGCTGGAGCGCGAAAAGTCAAGGAAACCCGCTCCGCCGCACGTCGAAACCGCTTGCCCCCGTTCGACCGGCAATCGATAAGCACGGCATAGCGATTGGGAGGATCGATGGGCGATTTCAGTGAGTTCCGGCAGCACTGGCGGCCGCTGCTGGCGGCATTCCTTGGCATGGGTTCGGCGCTTTCACTAAACAGCTATATCCTGAGCATCTTTGCGCCCTATCTGATCGGCGAATTCGGCTGGACCCGTTCGCAATGGGCGATGCTCGGCATCACCCAGATCCTCATCATGTTCTGCATGCCGGTCGCCGGACGGCTTACCGACATGTTCGGGGTGAAGCCCGTCGCGGCCGTGGGCGCGATCAGTTTCCCACTGTTCCTCGTCGCCATCGCCACGATGAATGGCAACATCTACGTCTATATCGCCATCTATATCGGCCAGACCATCGTCTGCTCCACTACTACCGCAACCGTCTATTCGCGACTGGTAGCAGCTTCCTTCTCGAACCGGCGCGGGCTGGCGCTGGGTATCTGCGGCAGCAGCCCGCCCCTGATCAGCGCAGCCGCCGCGCCGCTGATCACGGCTTTCGTGGAAGATCACGGCTGGCGGGCGGGCTACTTTTCGGTTGCCGCCTTCTGCGCCGTGTGCACGGTCATCACCCTGCTGCTCATTCCGCGCAGCAAGCCTGCCGGAAGCAATCGCGGCGAGGCCGTGACGGACCGCGCCATCGGCGTCTATCGCAAGATTTTCGCCATGCCGGTGTTCTGGATCATCCTTGCCGCCGTCTTCCTGTCGAACCTGCCTTTCTCGCTCGCGATTTCGCAACTCAAGCTGGTGGTACTCGACCAGGGGCTGAGCGATGCGACCGCAGCCATGCTGGTCTCGACGTTCGCGATCGGTTCGATCGTCGGGCGCGTGTTTTCTGGTGCCGCGCTTGACTATCTGCCCGCAAACGTCATCGCGGCGATCTGTTTCGGGCTGCCGTTCATCGGACTGCTGATGCTGGCATCGCCATTCAACGGCGTGGCCGTGGTCACCGTGGCGATCCTGCTGGTCGGCCTGTCCTTCGGCGGCGAAGGCGATATCGTCCCCTATCTGGTGACGCGCTACTTCGGAATCTCGGTATTCAGCACCGTGCTGGGCCTTCTGACCGCCGCGATCGGCTCGGCGATGGCGATCGGCAACGGCGTGCTGGGGCTGACGCTGGACGCAACCGGCAGCTTCGATCTCTACCTGCTTGTCGCCTCCGCCGGAGCCTTCGTCGGCAGCGGGTTGTTCCTGCTGCTGGGCCGCACCCGGTTCCAGCCGGCGACCTCGCTGCCGAACGGATAATCGCCGGGATTTCCAAGCTTCCTTAAACTTTCTCTGCCATGGTTAAGGCATGGAAATCAGGTTCCTTTCGGGCACGGAAGCGGCGAGCCGCTTGCGTCAACAGGCGTTTGTTGACGCTTGGGAACGGCTGCGCGCGTCCTGCCCATGGGCGACCAGATACCAGTCCCATGCTTTCGCTGTGGCCTGGTACGAAAGCTATGCCGACACGATGGAGCCGCTGCTGGTAACGGCGGAAAGCGCCGAGGGAGGGGAACTTGGTGGCTTGCTTGCGCTGGCCTGTGACAGGCGAACCGGCGAACTCGTGAACGCCGGCGGGCATCAGGCCGAATATCACTGCTGGATCGCCCGCGAGGACAATTCCGACCGCTTTATCCCGGCTGCCCTGGCGCAATTGCGCGAGCGCCATCCCAGGGCCTCGCTGCAGTTCCGCTACCTGCCGCCCGGCTGCCCGCTCGGCTGGCTCGAAAGCGACCGCGCGCTCGCCAGGCTCGCCGAAAAACGCGAAGTGCCGCGCCCGCTGCTGGCGCTGGAAAGCGAGCAGGCGATCGCGGACAAGCTCCGCAAGAAAAGCAACAGGAGCCGGCTCAACCGGCTGCGCGATGCCGGCGGAGGTGAGCTGACCGGCGCTATCGTCACTTCGGAAGCAGAGCTGGCCGAATTGATGGACGAGATCGCGCGCAATTACGACCACCGCCAGGAAGCGATGAACGACGTCCGCCCCTTTGGCGACGACCAGCGCAAGAAGGATTTCCACTTGCGGCTGCTGCGCGCCGGTGTGCTGCACGCCTTCGTCCTGCGCGCCGGCGAAGCCATGGTCGCTGCGATCCTCAGCGTGAAGAGCGACGGCTTCCTCTCGGTCGGCGTGCTATCCCATTCTGCCGAGCTGGCCGAGCACTCGCCGGGCAAGTTCGGCATGCTGTTCCTCGCCCGCGAAGCCGTACGCGAGGGCTATCAGACGATCGACCTGACGCCCGGCGGCGCATGGAAGGACCGCTTCGCCAGCACCCACGACACCGTCACCGAGCTGACCATCCGGTTCAGCGCGATGCAGGCGAGAGTCGTGGCGCTGCGTGAACAGGCACTTGCTTCGACAAAGCAGCTATTGGCCGTTGCCGGCGTCACGCCGCAGGATATCCGCCGGCTTGGCGCGCGGCTGAAACCCGGCACGGAGGAGACGAGGAAGGCATCGTGAAACGTGCCGCCGTCCTTGCCTTCTACCGCCTGTGCAGGGCGCTCGGCCTGTTCCGGCTTGCCCGGCGGCTGACCCGGTCGCACCTGCGCATCCTTTGCTATCACGGCTTCGTGCTGGACGATGAAGACCGCTTCCGCGAATCCCTGTTCGTATCGCGCGACTTCCTCGAACGGCGCATGCGGTATCTGGCCGACGAAGGGTTCCAGGTACTCACGCTGGACGAAGCCCTTGTTCGCCTGCGTGAAGGCACGCTGCCGTCCGATTGCGTGACGATCACCATCGACGACGGCTTCCACAGCGTCCATGCGGTCGCGCGGGAAGTGTTGGAGGGGCATGGTTTCCCTTCGACGCTCTACCTCACGTCCTATTACTTCGAGAAGGGGACACCGATTTTCCAGCTCGCCGTGGACTACATGTGCTGGAAGTCGAAGCAGCAGACCGTCGATCTGTCGCGACTGGGCATCCCGGCGCTGGCAAGCGAATGCGCGCTGGAACTCACGTCCGAAAAGCGCCGATGGGTAAGCGAGACGGTCCATGCCTACGGCACGGAACACCTCGGCGAAGAGGGTCGCGTTGCGCTCTCGCGCCGGCTCGCTGCGTGTCTCGATGTCGACTACGAGCGCATCGCCGAAAGCCGCATCCTGAGCCTCATCACGCCCGACGAACTCAAGGAGCTGGAAGCTTCGGGAATGGCGATCGAACTCCACACCCACCGCCACCGATTTCCGAACGAGGCCGAAGCTGCGGCGTCGGAGCTTGCGGACAATCGCGCGGCGATCGAACCTCTCCTCGGCCGCAGGATGGCCCATTTCTGCTACCCGAGCGGCAAATGGTCTCCCGATCATCAGCCGGTTCTCGCTGCCGACGGAATCGCAAGCGCCACGACATGCGAATCGGGACTGGCGCACGCCGGCAGCAACCTCCTCGCCCTGCCCCGCTTTCTCGACGACAACCGCGTCTCACAGGTGGAATTCGAAGCGGAACTGACCGGCTTTTCCGAATTGTGCCGCAAGGCACTGGGCCGGGCCTAGGCCTGGCCGTCCTCGTCATCGCCTGTCTGTCGGGGAAATCCCACGATCTCCATGGTCTGGCTGGCGATACGGACGGCGCCACCACTCTCGCCGATCGCGGCAAGGATGGAACAGGTGATCGCATCGCGGGTCGAGCGCCTGCGCTTGTAGTCGACGATGTAGCGCAAGGTGCATTCGATCCAGTTCTCGGCCAGCCTGACCGTCACGATCGGTTCCAGCCGCGCTTCCTCGATCATGAACTTCTTGGTGACCCGCTCCCAGCTGCTCTGCGAAAGATCGGTGTAACCGCCAACCTCGTGTAGCGCCGCATCCAGCGCAATCTTCCTGGCCATCTCGATGTCCGAGCCGAAGCGTATCGGCACCGTGATCTCGTCCCACAGGAACGGAAATTCGGCGGAATAGTTGAACACCGGCTGCTTGAAGACGAAGCTGTTGGCCACGCGGACGATACGGCCGGAATAAAGGTCGCCATGAACCCAGGCACCGATTTCCATGATCGTCGTGCGCAGGATACCGATATCGATGACGTCGCCCTTGATCCCGCCAAGCTGAACCCTGTCGCCCGGCTTGTAGAAATTGCCGAAAGACAATGCGATCCATCCCGCGATGCTGGCGATGACTTCCTGCAGGGCGAAAATGGTCGCCGCGCCGATCGCACCGATGGCGACCGAAAGCTGGGCCGCGCGCGAGCTGATCGTGCCCAGCAGCAATACGACCACCAGCGCTGCGCCGGCATAGGTGATGGCCTTGCGAACCTTGTATCGCCGGGCAGTGTCATCGATCGATCGCGTGGCCAGCGATCGCAAGCCGAAGACAACAAGCAGCAGCAGGCAGGCAAGAGCGACGGCGGGCGCGAGATCGAGCAACTCGCCAAGGTCGGGCCCCTGAGGCAGAAAAGTGGACTGCGCAATCACGGCCCTGCCTACCTATGACAGAACGCCGTGCCCGAACAGCCTAACGTGCTATCGCCCTTTGCCGAAGATCGGCGATCGCAGCCTCGCCATAGCCGACTTCGCGCAGCAGTTCCTCGGTATGCGCGCCAAGTTGCGGGGACGAATGCGGTGTGCCGATGATCGGCTCCCCGTCGAAGGCCGTGGGGCCGGCAACGATAGCAACGTCGCTCTCGCCCACTTTCATCTTCTGCATCATGTGGTTGGCGTGGACCTGCGGATCGTTGATCACATCGTTGATGGAACTGATCAGCTCCCAGGGGATGTCTATCGATTCGAGCAGCGGCTTCCATTCGGCGTAGTCGCGCTTGGAGAACCGGGCCTGCATCATCGCGATCAGTTCGCCCGCGTTTTCCATGCGCGCATCCTGCGTCGCGAACCGCGGATCTTCGATCAGGTCTTCAAGCCCCAGAATTTTGCAGACCGCTTCCCAGCGCGGCTCCGGGTTGAGAATCATCAGCTGCACCATCTTTCCGTCCCTGGTGGTGTAGCTGTACATCAGGGGAGAAATGGGCCGCACCTTGGGATGAGTCTGGTATTGCGGCAGCTGCACCAGCGTGAGATCGCCCGACAGCACCCAGGCGGCCGTCGACAGCAGCGAGTTTTCCACCACCGACGGTTCCCCGCTCATGGCCCGCCTGAACAGCGCGCCGGCAATGCCATAGGCGATCGCCATCGATCCGGTATGGTCGCCATAGGCGGGGCGTGGGCTGGTCGGCTGCTCGCCGGGCCGCGTGAAGGCATAGCAGGCGCCGCCGCGCGCCCAGAAGGCCGAGGCGTCGAAGCCGGGGCGGTTGGCCTCCTTGCCGCGAAAGCCGACGCCGTTTCCACGCGCGTAGATGATCTTCGGGTTGCGCGCGCGCAGGTCATCGACATCCAGCTTCAGCGCCTGGATCGCCTTGGGCCGTAGGCTGGTGAGGAACACGTCCGCCGTCTCGACCAGCTTCAGCAGCGCTTCCCTTCCCTCTTCGGTTTTGAGGTCCAGCGCCACGCTCTTCTTGTTGCGGTTGTTCTGCTCCATCGCGATGTTGATGTTGCCGAGGTTGCGGTCGCCGCCGGCGCGCAACGTCCGGTAGGGATCGCCGTCGATAGTCTCGATCTTGATGACTTCCGCGCCCTGGTCCGCAAGCATGACGCCTGCGCCCGGCACATAGACATATTGCGCAAGCTCGATCACTCGCACGCCGGCAAACACGCCGTCTCCGCTCATTCCAGCATTCTCCCCTCATTGGCCGCGATCGGGCGGCACGAAGCCCCCCACCGCTGTATCTCAAGGTCACATCGTGCGATCCTTCCCGGGAATCGAGGCAAAGTCACGTGCCATTGCTCCGGTTGCCATTGCACGGACGCCATTAATTCACCGACCGGAGACGAATGCCACAGTTCGGGGATTGCAGGACGGCATGAATTGGGATTGAGTCCGGGCACGCCCGAACCACGAGTCACAAGGATCACAAGCCGATGTTCATCGCCATGAACCGTTTCCAGGTGAAGCCCGGAGAGGAAGACGCTTTCGAAAATGTCTGGAAATCCCGCGATTCCTATCTCGAGGACGTGCCGGGGTTCATCGAATTCAATCTGCTGCGCGGCGCTTCGCAGGAGGATCACACGCTTTACGCGACCCACACCTTGTGGGAATCGCGCGATGCCTTCGAAGCCTGGACGAAATCGGAAGCCTTCCGCAAGGCCCACGCCGGCGCCGGCGACAACAAGCCGCTCTACATCGATCGCCCCCGCCTGGAACTGTTCGAGACGGCGCAAACGGTGAAGCCGGGCTGATCAGCGCGGCCCGACCGGCCTGTCGCCTTTCACATAGCCCTTCTGCAGCACCCGGCTGCCCTCGTAGTCGTTCACCGCATAGTGCTGGAACGCCATGTTGTCCCATAGGACAAGGTCGTTTGCCCGCCACTTCCAGCGCATGGTGAACTCCGGCCTTTGCGAATGCTTCCAGAGCATTTCGAGGATCGACTGGCTTTCATGCTGCGACAGGCCGACGATCTTTTCGGTCCACAGCTCGTTGACGAACAGCGCCTTGCGGCCCGTCTCCGGATGGACGCGCACCACGGGGTGAACGTTGCGCATGTCCTGCTGCAAATTGTCGCCATAGCCGAGGCCGAGCAGAGGGAGCGTCTTGTAGCCGGAATGTTCGGCATAAAGCCCGTCGATCATGTCGCGCACCGGTTCGGCCAGCGTCTCGTAGGCGGCATACATGCTGCCCCAGCAGGTATCGCCACCGCCCGATGGAGGCAGTTCGAGCGCCCGCAGCGTCAGGAACGACGCCGGTTCTGCGCCCAGCGTTGAATCCATGTGCCAGAGCGCGGTCGCCTGTCCGTTGCCGTAGGTCTGCATGTCGTGGACAGTATATTCCTCGGGGATATCGGCGAACTCTTCCTTCACGAAGGGATCGGTGCACAGCTTGCCGAAATTCTTGAGGAAAGCGACGGTATCCGCCTGGGTAATATCCTGATCGCGGAAGAAAACCGCGCCGTGCTGCAGCACCGCGTGGCGAATGTCCGCGACGGTTTCGGGATCGAGAGCGGTGGACAGGTCGACACCTGAAGCGACCGCGCCGACCACCGGCGTGATCGGAGTGATTTCGAGTTTCGCTTTCGTCGCCATCGTCACTCTCCCTTTTCCCGGCCCATTCCGCTATCGGTCACTTCGTGCCGCTCGCTCCACAGGAAGCGGATCTGGCGGTCCGCGATCTTCCAGGAGCCGCCACGCCTCTCATAGCGGTCGATATAGCGGATGATGACGTTCATTGAATTCGGCTGTCGGATATCATTGGACAGATGGCGGGCCGTGCACAGAACCTGCCCGCTGGCGGAATCGCCGTCGACCTCCACCAGATGGTTGGTCATCATATGGGCCGTGTGGCGATACATGCCGCGCATCGTGTTCGGGATCGAGGCGAGCTGCTCGTGCCCGCTCAGATCGGCGAACGGTTCTTCGGTGTCAGGATGATAGCTGCGCAACCGGGCGTCCGGATGAAACACGCCGAGAAAGGCATCGACATCGCAGGCGTCGACAGCCGCGGCATAGCGGAAAGCGAGCTGGTTGAGCTCGATGATGTCGCTATCGGCCATCGTCACGACATTCCGCGCACGTAGGCGTCGATCGTGCCGGCACAGCCGATCTTGTCGTCGCCTTCGAGATCGGCGTAGCGCACGATGTTGTCGCGGACCGACGGCGTTTGCGCGCCGCATTCGCAGGGGCCGAAATCGATCTCCATCCGGTCGCCGGAGATCACTCCGCCCCAGCGTCCGTCCAGCGACAGGTCGAAGAAGCCGGCCCGGCACTGCACTTCACCCTGATCCATCGGCAGCAGGGCGTCGGCATCCTTGTTCAGCGGCAGGCAAACCAGCCACGGCGGGGTGTGATATCGCCCGCCCTTGTTGCAGCGAACCTGCACCGAGCCGAGTTCCTGCATGCCGTAGAGCTGGAAGTTGCGGCCTTCCTCGATGTTGAAGGTTTCACGGACGAACTCGCGGTAGTCGGGCGGCAGCTGCTCGCGCTTCAGCCCACCGCCGACATACATCATGTTCTCGGGATGGAAGTCCTTGCCGCTGTAGCCGCGCTCGCGCATCGCGACGGCGACCTTGTAGAGGTTGCCCCACAGGCCGGTGAGGAAGAGCTTTTCGCCGCGTACCTTGATCAGCGCATCGACGGTTATGCCGATCGCGTCGTCCAGCGCCTTTTCGCGCGCCGCTCCGGTCTGTTCGTATTCGGCGATTTCCCTCGGCTTCGCAGTGCCTTCGGCGATCGCTTTCCTGAGCGCGATCATCCGCGTGATCGAACCGACCGTGATCGGCGGCACAGGGTAGCGGAACAGTTCCGAATCCGGCTTGCCGAACGCTTCGTGGAGCTTTTCCATGATCCTGAGATTGCGAGGTACCGCGGCAACCGGCGCCATGGAAAAGACGTGCCGATCCTGCGCCGGCTTGATTCCCGTGCCCCAGGCGCAGGCGACAACCGAATCCCATGCGGTCCATTCCAGATCCGCATCGCTCGCGATCAGCATCGCCGACTTGCCGGTGGTCCCGGACGAGCAGGATACTGGGTGCCCCGCCTGTTCCAGCCGTTCGATCCACTCGTCCACGTCCCCGATTCCCTCCAGATCGGTATCGCCGACCGGATAGGCCGAGACCGTGCCGAGCCATTTAGTGAGCTTGTCCCATTTCTCGTCGATCAGGAAACTTTCAGGATAGCTCTTGTAGGCGGTGTGCGGGAGCAGCAGCGGGACGACATCGGAATAGTCGCGGATTTCGCTGACACCCGATTCCTCGGCGCGGAACCCGACAAGCCTGATCTTGTCGATCCTCTCCTGCAGCTGTTCGTTCATTGCCGCGATCTGGAGATCGCGCACTTCGGCAAACGGAACCGTGTAGCAATCGTCCCGGCTCTGATATTCCATCAGCCGGTTTACCGCCTCTCCCATTGTCTGCCCTCCTTTTGGATTCCGGCCCCGGCCCAGCATAGGGTTGCAGGCCGCAGCGAGTGCTGGCAGCACTGAGGCAGTGTCTCGATTGCGCGGGATAAATCAACTTACTTCGTGTCTTCCGCTTTACCTTCCGGCGCGGAGACAGTCGCAGGGTTAGGCGACGCGGGCGCTCGGCACATCCTCCATCTCGGGTGCGGGGACGAAGGGCTGGAGCGCAAATGCATGTTTCGCAAACTCGTCGAGCCGGAAGGCCTGCTGGAAGACCAGGCCATGGGTGCTGCCCTTGCGCCAGCGGACGTGCCCGACCCGGGGCGGCAGTCCGTCAACCTCAAGCCGCAGCCGTTCACAGACCGCGAGCGGGCTGCCCGTCTCGATGCAGGCGCCATGCTGCGACAGATTGGCAAGCATCGCCCGATGTTCCGTTCCCTTGGCGGCGACCAGCACGGGCTTTTCCATGCGCAGACGCATCGGTCGGCGCGGATGCGGGCCGAACTCTTCGGTGAACTCGGCGATGCCGATCGAACAGGAGAAACGAAAACCGGCGTGAAAGTCCCGGTGCCACATCCGCTCCACGGCGTAACGCTGCCCGTTTCCGAGTTCGAGGAACAAATGGGTGTCCGGCGGCGTTTCGTGGAAAAGGCGGACCTTTGTACCGGTCGAGGAGATGTCGCGCACGACGCCGACATATTCACCGGTTTCGCAAAGCAGCTTGGCCACGCGCATTATCGTCAGCGTGAAGCGAGGCTCAGCGCGCAGTTCCGGCCGCTCCTCGGCCGGTGCTACCGATTCCGTTTCCATGGCGCTCATCGTCGACCTCGTCGATGCGGGCTGCTGCCAGCTACCGCTCTTGGTATATGACTTATGAGCGGACATGGTTGATGAAGGGTAAATAGGTGCCTCTGCAATCGAGTGAAAATAAAGTGTTTTCGCGCCTGCAACATGGGGGTTGGCAAGCGGTGAGGCTTGAGGCAACTTCCGGAGGTTAGCGGAGTCGTAATGAACGGAGCCCCAAGCGCAGTTTTCGACGAGATGCTCGATGAGCATGGCCAGGTGCGGCCTGCCTATCGCGGCTACCTTTCCTGGTTGGACGAACAGGATCAGACCTGGTTGCGCAAGCAGGGAGCGAAGGCCGAAAGCGTCTTTCGCCGCACCGGCATTACCTTCAACGTCTACGGCCAGGCGGCCGGCGAAGAGCGGCTCATCCCATTCGACATGATCCCGCGGATCATCA
>JAGREL010000289.1 GCA_020446575.1 Novosphingobium sp.
TCATGTCGCGGCTGCGTTCCTCGGTGGTCCGCAGGTCGACGATAGAGCCGATGTGAAGTTGCCGCAGTCTGAGCTGTCCGTTCAGCGTCAGACCGCCAAGCGAGCCGGATCGATAGAGCTTGCCCCATTTCACCGTCCTGCCGCCTTCGGTCCGATAGCCTCCTACGTCGCGAAAATTGCGGCCGCCTTCGAGGATGATGAAGCGGCTTTCGTCTTGCACGGCTTCCGACTGAACCGCGGGCTCGCTCGCCCAGGCTGGAACTGAAAGCGCAAAGGCCGAAAGCACCGTGATCAGGTATCGCATAAGAATCCTCCATCCCTCCCGATGAACCGTGGAAGCTGTCGCAAGGGCTCGCGCATCGCAACCGCTGCCAATCGGCCGTCATGGCACGTTCCCGGCATGGTTTAGCCGATCTTCTCGCAATTGCGTGACATGGGCATGAACAGGAACAGCAAGCTGCCAAGCGCGATCGATCCCGATACGAAAAACAGATAGGGTGAAAAGCTGTCGGCAAGCTTCAGCGTAACGCTTATCAACACGGCTCCCAGGGCTGACGCCAAGAACGACACGCAGTAGATCAGGCCCAGGGTGGTATTGTAGATTCGCAGCTTGAAATAGCGCGCCACAAGATAGGAGATCAGGTCGCTTTCGGCACCTACCGACAGACCGACCAGAAACATCGAAGCCGTTATGATCGATACGGCGTTGAGTTCCGTCCCGAGCAGAAAGAAGCCCAGGGACGGCAGCACCATCGACAGCGTCGTTACGATCGGCGTTGCAAAGCGATCAAGCGCAAGCCCGCAGGCAATCCTGCCCACCACGGTGCCGAAAGCATAGACCGTGACGATATTGGCTGCGGTCTGCATCGAAATATCGTTGTCGACCAGCATCAGATTCATCTGCGACGCGTGAAGTGGAGTCTGCAGCAGGCACATGAACATGCCGATGAAGATCACCCAGAAGACCTTGCTGCGCAGGATCACGCCATAGTCCTCCCTGGCCGGACGATGAAGTTCCGCCGTCGCCGGATAGTCGGGTACGTTCTGGCCGGGCTCCGGCTCTACGCCCGATGTCGTGCGTCGCGGAATCAGCAAGACGGCGACCACCCCCGTCACCAGCGTGAACAGGGCTATCGCGAGATAGCCGCTGCGCCAGCCAAAGTGCTCGATGAACCAGTTGAGCCCCGGAACCATGGCCATCGCCAGTATGGCCGGGACGCAATTGACGATCGTAAGCGCCAATCCGGTGGCCTTCTCGAAGTTCTCGGCGATGAGCCTTGTATAGACCAGCGGACTCGTAAGGCTGCCGACCGCAAGAACGGCAGTGGCGGCGACAAGGTAATGCCAGAACGCACCCTGCTGCGCGGCATATCCCAGAAAGCACAGGGGTACGAGGAAAGTCCCCAGAAGCGCCATGCGAAGCACGCCCAGCCTGTCGGTGAACCGCCCGATGAAAGGAAGCACGACCAGCGTGGAAAGCATGGTGAGACCGACAAGAGCGAATTGCGAACGCGACCAGCCGAACTCCTCGACCAGATGCGGCGCGAAAACGCTGTTGGTGTATGCGAACAACGGCAAGCTGGTGCCAGACCCCAGGCTCGCAGCCGCGAGCGGCCTGATATTGTCACGCAATTCGCCCAGATAGCTCACGCGGCTCTCCCCTAATCCTGCAGCCGCATGTCCGGGCTTGTTATGAGGGCCTTGTCGGGCAAGCCTGTGCCATTGTCGAGAGGTTGTCTTTGGCCGATAGGGCTGAAGCGAAAGGAATATCGCCATGGCGGACTATCGGATCCTGACCCAAGCGGAAGACGGGGTCTTCACCGTGACGCTCAACCGGCCGGAAAAGCTGAACGCGATCACGCCCGACATGCACGTGGCGCTCGACGAGGCTTTCGACCGCTTCGCCGCCAATGACAGTCTGCATGTCTGCGTCGTGAAAGGCGCCGGCGAACGCGCCTTTTGCGCCGGCAGTGACCTCACCGAGGTCTCCTTCGACGGCGGTAAGCCCTATCCCGCCAACGGCTACGCGGGAATCGCGCAGCGCTTCGATTTGGACAAACCCGTGATTGCCTCGGTCGGCGGCATCTGCCTGGGCGGCGGTTTCGAACTGGCATTGTCTTGCGACATGATCGTGGCATCCGAACGCGCGGTCTTCGGCTTGCCCGAGCCCAAGGTCGGGGTGATCGCGATCGGCGGGGGAATCCACCGGATCGTCCGCCAGATCGGCATCAAGCAGGCGATGGGTCCGCTGCTGACCGGCCGGAACATCGCGGCACGCGAAGGATACGAAATGGGCTTCGTCAGCGAAGTTGTCCCCCACGAGAACCTTGACGAAGCCGTTGCCGAACTGTGCGGGCAGATCATCGCCAATGCTCCCCTCGCCGTGCGGCTGAGCAAGGCACTTGCCATGTGGGGACTGGAGCAGCCGACGCTGGCCGACGCGCTTGCAAAGCAGGCCGAACACCCTTCGTTTCAACGCTGGATATCGGCGGAAGACACGCGCGAGGGACCAAAGGCTTTCGCGGAAAAACGCGCACCCCAATGGAAGGGGCGCTGACGCCTCAGGAAATGGCGTTCAGATAGGCAACCCGCCCCGCATCGCCTTCGGTGCGAAGCGTCGTGCGCTCGTCCTCGAATGTGATGCCGGGAAGCGTCTCCCTGACCGTGTTGTTGCCGGTGTACCAGATTACCCGGCAGACACGCCTGGCGATCCTCCAGCCGCCATGGGTCAGGACCCATTGGTCGTCATACCAGCCGGTGCCGTCCCACAGCGGTCCGTTGCCCTGATCGTCGGCAGCAGCGTGGCGCACCAGGCGCCAGCTGCCGTAGGTCAGCGTATGCGCGTTTTCCCGGTCGATGATCGCCACCTGATGGTTCGTCATCGTGTGCTGGGTGGCATCGAAGGGTGCGTGAAACGCAGCGAAATCGGACTTGAACTGCTCAAGTTCGGTCCACTTCGCCGAGGAACCGAAATCGACATCGCAATGCTCGATGAAAATGCGGTCGAACAGATCCCAGCGCTGGGAATCCACGGCAAGCGCATATTGGTTGATCTTCTCGACGATCTCGTCGCGATCGCTCATCTTTCCTCTCCCCTGCGCCGCGTCGTCAGACCGGCAGGCTGACTTCTGCCGTTCCCTTCAGAATGGTGTCGCCATCCTGGGTCGTCATCTTTGTCTGCACCTTCACGACGGGCATGCCGTAGGCGGACTTCTCGATCTTTTCGATCACTTCGCCGTCGACATAGGTGACATCGCCTTCAAACGCCGGACTGCGGAACTGCGTCAGCGAATGCCAGATATAGCCCTCGTGGCCGGCCCAGTAGGCGATGGTGTCGACATGCCAGGCATTCATCGAAGAGCCGTAGCCGTAGGTGCCTCCCATGCCGACCTTCTCACCCTTTTCGGCATTGATGTGGCCCGATGACGGACCGTGATAGAGGCCGTCACCCTGGCGCGGATCGATCTTCCGGGCGTCGAAATCGTAGGTCATGTCGTCGGCGAAGCCGGCATCCACCAGCCCCGGATCGGACACGCCTTCGGGCGGGTTCCAGCGCCAGGTACCCCAGATATTCTGGCGATGTGCACGGCATTCCAGCGCAAACGTAACCCGGCTGTGTGGACCGATGACCCGGCGAGGCAGCTTGTCGCCGACCTGGACGTCGCCGAAGCGCGGTGAGACGCCTTCGCGGTTGGACTTGATCCATTCGAGCCTCAGCCGGTTGACCTCGTCCAGCTCGTCCTTGGTCCAGGTCTTGGGAGCGCGCGCTTCCTTGCCGTATACCGCGCGCTTGTTCGCCTCTTCGCGCAGGTAGCGGATTGAGGTCGCCCGCTCCTTCGCAACCAGGGCGCCGTGCTGGTTGCGGTGAATCGTGTCACCGTCGGAGAACATGGTCGGGCCGGCAAAGCCCGTTTCGGTGATCTTGTAACCCGTGAAGTAACGCTCCTGCGTCAGCTTGTCTCCGGGCCGGACGGGCGTGCCGTAGTACCACCATTCCTCGCCCCCGAAAATGATGTGCGAGCCGGGAATACTACCGATGCAGGACGGGTGACAGCCGTGGCCGTAATCCATCGCAACGGTAAAGCTCTGGGGAGCGACAATGCCGCCATACTTCGAATTGCGGGCAAACTCCTCGTCCCAGTGCAGCGGATTGGCGTAATCCATCGCCTGCACCCAGCGGCGAATGTCGGTAGCATTGCACGGGTCCCAGAACTCTGCGTAGACGAGCTGCTTGCCGACATATTTATCGACGTCGCTGGTATCCAGGGTGACGGGTTCCTCGGTGGCGGTCGCTTCGGACATTGTGACTCTCTCCCGGATAGCAGGCACATGGCAACGGCACGGCCTTGCTGATGCGTGATCATCCCCTGTTTCACGCGAGGCGCAAGTCCTCTCGGCAGTTCGCGCGAGCCGATTGGCAGTTTCCGCAAGGCTTCCGGCTGGACAGCAGGTTCTGTCCGCCTCACAATCGGTCAAAACCACGGGAGAGTCGGCAATGGCCAGCAGCGAAACGCAGATTGCCAATCTCGTCTACCGCTATGCCGAATGTATCGACTCGGGCGATCTTGAAGGCGCTGCCGCGCTTTTTACTCACGCACGTATCAAGACCGGGCTTGGCGAAATCGGTTCGGAGGAACTGCTTGCCATGTGGCGCAAGGGGATCATCCTCTACGAAGGTGTCCCGCGCACCAAGCATGTGATCACCAATCCGATCATCGAAGTCGACGAGGCAGCCGGTACCGCGACTTGCCGGTCCGTCTACACGGTGATCCAGCGGACCGGGGACGCGCCGCTGCAGCCGGTCATCTGCGGCCGCTACCATGATCGCTATGTGCGTGGCGAAGACGGCAACTGGCGTTATGATTACCGTGACTACAGCCTGATCGACCTCATTCGCGACATGAGCCGCCATTCGCAAAGCTGGTCGGACGGCAAAGCGCCGGAAGGTGTCACCGCGCAGTAACCCGGAGAAAATCCATGGCAACCGCTGCAAAGATCAAACCTATCGAAAGCGAGACTGTCGCCGTAATGCGCAGGGAACTTGCCGCAGCTTTCCGGCTTGCCGCCTATTTCGGCTGGGACGACCATGTCGCAACGCATATGTCGGCGCGCCTGCCCGACGGCACGTTCCTGCTGAATCCGTTCGGCCTGCTGTTCGAGGAGATCACCGCCTCCAGCCTCATGCGCATGGACCTGGCAGGCAATGTGCTGGAAATACCCGACGGCTGCACGCTGAATCCGGCAGCCTTTGCAGTACACAACGCAGTGCTGGACGGCAGGCCGGACGCCAATTGCGCGATCCATTTCCACTCGCGCGACGGCGTCGCCGTTTCGGCGCTCAAGGAAGGCCTGCTGCCGCTCAGCCAGAACGCTCTCACTGTCTACAACGATGTCGCCTACCATGACTATGAGGGCGTGGTTTCGGCCGACGAGGAAAAGGAGCGGATGCAGGCCGATCTCGGCGACAAGCACCTGATGATCCTGCGCAATCACGGAACTCTGGCGCTCGGGCGTTCGATCGCTTCCGCCTTCTACCGGATTTATGCGCTGGAATGGGCCTGCACGACCCAGGTCCGCACGCTTTCCATGGGCCGCGAGCTGGAATTTCCTTCTCAGGAGGTGCTGGACGACATGAAGCAGATGGCATTGTCGGACTGGGTCGACGGTTTTGCCGAAGAGCGATTCTGGCCGGCGATGCTGCGCAAGGCGGAGCGCGTATGCCCCGGCTTTGACGCCTGAAACCAATCCTTGCTTGCCGCCGGTGCCGGGCGCCCCATCTTGGAGCCATGGCCCGACATCCACATCACGAGAACCCGTACCCGACTCCCGCCGAGGTTCACGCCCATGCCGCCGCCGCGCGGGAGCGGAAGCGCAGCGAAGCTTACGCCATAGGCATCGATGAGGGTTTCATCTCGGAGTTCGTCGACCGCTTCTATGCCCGCATCCGCGGCGATGCGCTGCTCGGCCCGATCTTCGCCAAGCGGATCGAGGACTGGGACTGGCACCTGAACCGGATGAACCGGTTCTGGCGCTCGATCCTTCACAACAGCGGCGAATTCTCCGGCAATCCGATGGCCAAGCATCTGGCGATACCCGGGCTCGAGGAAGGACATTTCGCCCATTGGCTGGAGCTCTTCTACGAAACGCTGCGCGAACTGGAACGTGATCCCGACGCCACCGAGCTTGTCAGCATGCGCGCCCGGATGATTGCCGACAGTCTGCTCACCGGCATCGCCGTGCAGAGCGGCGGTCTTGCCAAGGCAAGGGCCGGAGGAAACCTGCCACACGTCTGACTTGCGCCGTGGCGGCAGCGCGGGCATGAGGCGCGCGCAGATACGGATTTTCTCGGGAGAATGGAATGGACCTCGAAGTCGCGATCCTGGCAGCAAAGGATGGAAATGCCCAGGGCCTGGTCAAGGCGATGGAAGACGCGGGCAGCGCCGCCCTCCTCTCATGCGATGGCTGCAATTCGGTAAAAGTCCTGCCCGGCGTCGAGAACCCCGGCAACGTCCTGTTCCTGATCGAATGGGATTCGGTCGATGCGCATAACACGGCAAAGACGAGCGAAGGTTTCGCCAAGTTCATCGAGGTAGCCAGCCCCTTCTTCGGCGAAGGCGGCGGTTCGATGCAGCATTTCAAGGTAGGCTAGGCACAGCCGGACGCCTGTCGCGCGTTCGCCGGAATTCAGGCGGGTTCGCGGATTGCGGCATCCGATCCGCCGCAGCGATACTGTTGGGCCGAACAGCCGAAGCTTTCGACATGCGGAGCCGCTTGGGCTAGGCGCATCGCCGATGCGATTCGCCAAAATTGGGAGTTACCTTCATGGAAATTAACAGCAACCTCGCCGCGATCGTGACCGGCGGCGCTTCCGGCCTTGGCCGGGCAAGCGCCAAGGCCCTGTCCGACGCTGGCATCAAGGTCGCCATCTTCGATATCAACGAAGAAGCCGGCGAGGCCTTCGCCAAGGAGATCGGCGGGGTCTTCTGTAACGTGAACATCATGGACGAGGACAGCGTTGTGGCCGGTTTCGAAAAGGCCCGCGCCGCCCACGGCCAGGAACGCGTCCTGGTTCATTGCGCGGTTGTCGCCGGCGGCGGCAAGACCGTGCGCTTCGACAAGAAGTCGGGCGAATATGTCCGCACGCCAACCAGCGAGTTCGCCAAGTCGATGGAAGGCATCGCCACGGCGAGCTACCGCGTCGCTTCGATCGCTGCTCTCGGCATGGCCACTTCCGATCCGCTCAACGATGACGACGAGCGCGGCTGCATCATCCTCACTTCCAGCGCCGCGTCACAGGACGGCCAGATCGGCCAGGTCTGCTACGGCGGCGGCAAGGGCGCGGTGAATTCGATGGTCCTGCCGATGGCCCGCGACCTCATGGATCTGGGCGTGCGCGTCAATGCGATCCTGCCCGGCACTTTCGCAACGCCGCCGATGCTCAAGGTCAAGGAAATGAACGAGGCCGTGTTCGAAGGGCTCAACAAGTCGGTGCCCTTTCCCAAACGTCTCGGCAAGCCGGAAGAATTCGGCTCGTTGGTGATGGAACTGGTACGCAACACCTATTTCAACGGCCAGCTGATCCGCCTCGACGGCGCGATCCGCATGCCTCCGAAGTAAGCCGGGGCATCCCCTCCCGGCCTATTTCGAAGGAATGGCCGCCCGGGAGGGCACCTTCAGATCACCTCCGCGACGCCAGCCAGGGCATCACGCAGATGCTTCAACGCCTGCGCCTTGAGCTGGTGCACGCGAGGAATGCTCACCGAGAGCACCTGGGCGATCTCCGACAGGTTCATTTCCTCGACGAAATAGAGCTGGACGACGAGTTGCAACCGTTGCGGCAGATCGGCGATTGCCTCGACCACCCTGCCCCTCAGTTCCTCGTCCTCGAGCAGGGATAGGCTGTCGGGGCTGTCGTCGGCAAAGGCCAGATCGTTGTCCGAATAGGTCTCCTCGATCGATTCGAACCTCAGCGGCTCTGTCGACGCGCGCAGCGACGCCAGCTCGGCTTCGTCGATACCCAGGGCTTCCGCCAGTTCGTTCGAAGACGGATCGCGTCCCAGTGTGCCTCGCAACTCGCTCTCCTTCTCGCGCAATTGGCGCCGTCGCTCCACCGCGCCGCGCGAAAGCGGCACGGTGCGGCGGATCAGATCGACCATCGCGCCGCGCACGCGCATCTTGGCGTATGCGGCAAAACCGTCCTCGCTCGGCCCCGAATGGCGCTGGGCGCATTCGGTCAGGGCAACCAGGCCAGTCTGGATCAAGTCTTCCAGTTCGATTCCCGGCCGGCCGGTTCCGTGCACATGCCAGGCCAGCCGCTTCACCATCGGCAGAAAACGCCTCACGCGTTCGACGGCACTGCCCGCATAAGCTCCGGCAATTGCGGAGCTGCTGGGCGTTCCGGCGGCGAAGGCGATAGGATCGTATTTCATGCAGCCATGCTTTCAAGGTCGTGCGGAGAATCTGGGCTGGGCAGGCCGGGAACCTGCTGTTGCGGTGGTGCCGGCTCGCCGCCGATCACCTCGATCACTTCGATCGGCTGAGCGGCAGGCAATTCGGCGATGGAAAGGACGAGGCAGGTCGGCGCCCGCATCTTGAGCAGCGCGGCAAGCGCGCGGCGGGCTCGCGGCTGAACGACGAGCGTCAGCGGGATCGCCCCCTGCCCGCGTTCGGCAATGAGGCCCGCCACCCGCTCGCCGATCATGCGGGCAAGGTCGGGTTCTATCACCGGCTGACCGGTCGTCGGATCGTGCAGGCCCTGGACAATTGCCTCTTCGAGGCCGGCATCGAGAGTGATGACCGGCAGTCTTTCGCTGGGCGAGCAGATCCGCCCGACGATCAGGGCGCCAAGATCGGCGCGGAGCAGTTCGATCAGCCGCTCGTGCTCCTGGGTCTGCTGGACGGCGCGGCTGAGGCTGTAGAGGATCGGCAGGGGATGGGCGATCGGAATGCCGTCTTCCAGCAGCCCGCGCAGCAGCCGGGTCAGCGCCGCGAGCGATAGCGGTTCGGGATAGATCGTCTCGACGAGGCCGGCGGAATGTTCTTTCACCGCATCGATCAGCGAGCGCACTTCGTCGGGGCCAAGCAGGTCCTGCGGACGTTCGGCAAGCAGCTGGTTGAGATGGGTGGCGATGACGGTGCTTGCGTCTACCGTCAGGAAGCCCTCAGCGATTGCCTGGTCGCGTGCGGACGGCTCGACCCACAGCGCCGGGCAATTGAAGCTCGGATCGCGGGTTTCCTCACCCCTGAGCGAGTGACCATCGCGTGCCTCGCCGGCATCGATGGCAAGGATGCGGTCGGCACGTACCGAGGCGCCGCCCAGCAGGACGCCGCCCAGCAGGATGCGATATTCGTGCGGCGGCATCTCGATTGCGTCGCGCACGCGGAATTGCGGGACGACGAAGCCAAACGACTGGCTGAGCTGCTTGCGCACGCCGGTGATCCGCGAGACCAGCGGCGAACCGCGCCGATCGTCGACAAGCTGGACGAGGCCATAGCCGAGCTCGATGGTAACCAGCGTGTGGTCGGAAACGTCTTCCAGCGAAATGCGGGCGGGATCGGGAGCCGGGGCCGGCGCCGTCTCCTCGGGCTCCGGACGGTCCTGGCGCTTCTTCAGCGTATGCCAGAGCCAGCCCGCGATTCCTGCCGCGGGCAGGAACACCGTTTGCGGCATCGCCGGAATACAACCGATCGCCCCCAGGATAAGCGCGACCGGAAGCCAGCTGCGCGGATCGGCGAACTGTCCGCCGATCTGGCCGGCAAGGTCGCGAGTGTCGGAAACGCGTGTGACGATAGTGGCAGCAGCAATCGACAGCAGCAATGAGGGGACCTGCGCAACAAGCGCATCGCCAACGGCCAGCGTGACATAGCGCTCGGCGGATTCGCCTGCAGTGAGCTCGTGCGTCATCATGCCTAGGCAGAAGCCGGCGATGATGTTGACGCCCAGGATCAGCAGGGCGGCGATGGCATCGCCTTTCACGAATTTCGAGGCACCGTCCATCGAGCCGTAGAAGTCGGCTTCGGTCGCGATCTCGCGGCGGCGGGCCTTGGCTTCCTCGGAAGTCATCAGTCCGGCCGCAAGATCGGCGTCGATCGCCATCTGCTTGCC
>JAGREL010000290.1 GCA_020446575.1 Novosphingobium sp.
TTCGACGGATGGCGGCTCGACCCGCTGAAGCGGCGCCTGACCGATCCCGAAGGCGCGGTCGTCGCGATTTCCTCAGTCGAGTTTCGTCTGCTCGCCGCGTTCGTCGAGCATCCCCGGCAGGTTCTCGACCGGGATCGCCTGCTCGACATGGTCCAGGGACGCGAAGCCCATCTGTTCGACCGTGCCGTCGACAATCAGGTCAGCCGGCTGCGGCGCAAGATCGAAGCCGATTCCCGCAACCCTCAGCTGATCCAGACGGTCTGGGGTGGCGGATACATGCTGGCTGCGGACGTACGGCGCGTCCAGGCATGACTTTCCGCCCGTGGCCACGCAGCCTGATGGGCCAGATGCTGCTGGCAGTCGCCGCCGCGCTGCTGCTGGTCCAGGGGCTGGGCGCGTTCCTTGTATACCGGGCGCAATCCGAGAGGCGCGAGGCGGCTCTGATCCACGGAGCCGCGATCCGCCTGCTGGTGGCGACGCGCAGACCGGCGCTATTATCGCCTCCCCGCTCCCATCCCGATGACAATTTCGGCGCGCACGCACGCGGGCCGAAAGTGGAGCGGGCTGTTGTCTCACCCTGGCGCAAGGACGAGTGGCGCGACCCCAACGCCGAAGCGGCACTGCGAGAAATACTCGGCGACCAGGGGGTTGAAGCGGAACGAACCATCGTCGTCCACCGCACTCTTGCCAGCGATCCCATCGCCTGGAATCGCGCACAGAGACGTACCAGATTGTTCAGCCGCCAGCCCCTTCAGCCGGATGACAAGGTTCTCATCGCCGGCGTGAAGCTGGCCGGCCAGAACCATTGGCTGATCGCAAGGGTTTTCGTTCCGCCCGGCGAGCGGCAGATCGTGATTTCGCTGTTGGGCCAGACCCTGCTGATCTACATCGTGCTGGTTGCAGCGATCGCGCTGATCCTCAGTCGGATCACCCGCCCTCTTGCTGCGCTGACCGGCCGGCTCGAACGATTTGCGGAAACGCGCAGTCCCGACGGCCAACTCGTACCGCAGGGCCCTGACGACATGCGTCGGCTGATCGTCGCCCACAATGCCATGGAAGCGCGCATTTCCTCGCTGCTCGACGAGAAGGACGTCATGCTCGGCGCCATCGGCCACGACCTCAAGACGCCGCTGGCCGCGCTTCGCGTGCGGATCGAATCGGTCGAGGACGATGCCGAACGCGAGCGCATGGCCGCAACCATCGAGGACATCGTCCGCTCGCTCGACGATATCCTTTCGCTGGCCCGCGTCGGCCGCCCGAGCGATCCGCACGAACACACACAGCTGTCCGCGCTGGTCGCCTCGGTAGTCGAGGAATTCGAGGACATGGGTGAGAATGTGGAACTGGAGCCCAGCGAACGCATCGCCCTGCCGCTTCGTCCGACATGGCTGAGACGCGCCTTGCGCAACCTGATCGGCAACGCCGTGCGCTACGGCAAGCAGGCGCGCGTATCGCTCGCGCAGGAAGGCAATTCCGTGGTGATCCGTATCGATGACGACGGGCCGGGCATTCCCGATCAGGAAATCGCGCAAATGATGGAACCGTTCACGCGCGGCGACCCATCGCGTAACACCGGAACCGGCGGCGCGGGGCTCGGGCTCACTCTTGCCCGCGCGATCGCCGATCAGCACGGCGGCGCGCTTGAACTCATCAACCGACGCGATGCGGATGGCCGTATCCAGGGGCTGACCGCAGTGCTGAAGCTGCCCCTGCCCCGCCCGCGGGCCCAAGGCTAGTCAAGCTTTTCGAATTCGCGCGAGATTTCGAAACCCCGCGTATCCTGCAGGACGCCGCAATTGCGCACCCGTTCTATCACCCGCTCGAGTTCCATCTCGCTGGGCGTGCCGGCAAGGCGGGGCCGGAAAGTGTCCGCGATTTCCTGCGCGCGCTCCACCGAACAGAAGCGGTTGAACATCCGCGGCAGGCGCGCGGAAAAGAAGACCCCGTTGCTGCCCGAAACCAGATCGTCGAGATGTTCGCGAATCCACTCGAAGCCGATCTCGCGCGTCGCGCGCGAACTCATGATGCCTCCCAGGATCGCTCGCCTTTCGCTGGCCCGCAGCCTCGGATCGACGAAATCGTAAAGCAGGCGCCGCGCGACATCCTTGATTCCGCTCGCCGCCACGGCATTGAGCGCGGCGGGGCGGAACACCGGATCCTCCGACGCCAGAGCCCTCTCCAGCAGCAGGCCTGCCGCGCCGTCGCCCTTTTTGCGGGAAAGATAGGCGTCGAAACCGGCATCGAACCAGGACGGATCAAGCGCCGACGAATCGCCCGCAAGGAAGTGTTCTACCGCTTTCGCCAGCCTTTTCTTCACCTTCCTGCCACGAGACGATCCGACAAGTCGTTCGACGACCTGCACCCGCCGCTGCGTGCGTTCTGGCTGCTCTCCGGCATAGGCACCCGCGCGCGGATCGAAACCATATTGCTTGAGAAGCGGCGCATAGAGCTTGCCGCGAAAACGCACCCAGCCCCTCCGTCCGAAAGAATCGACAAGTCCCTCGCTGACCATCGATGCCAGCGCCGCGCTCGCGGCATCGCTGGCATAGCTGTCGGGATGACGCACCAGCTTGCTCGCCAACGCGGCCAGCTGGGTTACGCCCGCTCGCCCGGCAAGCACGCTGGCAGCCAGCGAATCGGCGACGGCCTGCGCCTCGCCGCCGGGGAGACGATCGGCGACTGTGATCAATGCGCTCCAGTCGTGTTCCGCCAGTTCGAAGCGGTAGTAGCCTGTCCCCCCGGCATTGGGCACAAGCGGGCCCGAGCCGCCGACTGCAATTTCCGCGCTGTCTTGCGTCAACAGGCGGCAGAGCCGCTCGTTTCCTCGCCTCACGCACAGGGGAACGTCCCAATGCGCAGCCGGCGGAGATGCCCCGAACGGGGCGTAGCGATGCTGTGTGACGATGTATGAGTCACCTTCGCGCCTGAATTCGAGCAGCGGCACGCCCTGTTGATCCGTGAAGCTTCGCATCGCTGCGACAATGCGCGGGTCGCCGGCCGCTTCGGCAAGCGCGGCAAAGAAATCGGCGCTGGCGGCATTGCCGTAGCGATGGGCCGAAAGATAACGCCGCACGCCGGCACGGAAACGTTCATCGCCGAGATAGGCCGCGATCATCGTAATGACATGGCCGCCCTTGCCGTAAGTGATGGAATCGAACGCGCCGTCGATCTGGGAGTTGGTCTCGATCGCCTCGCGAATGGGCCGGCCGGCGACGAGCGCATCCGTTTCCATCGCTTCGAAACCCTCGGCCAGCGCTCCGGCGCGAATGTTGAGCTCGGGCTTCCAGGCGTCGCCGATGCGATACCCCATCCAGTTGGCGAAGCTTTCGTTGAGCCAGATATCGTCCCACCACTCCGGCGTCACGAGATCGCCAAACCATTGGTGCGCCAGCTCATGCGAAACGACCATCCCGAAGCGCCGCTGCTGCGGTACAGGCGCCTCCTCATCCATCACGATCAGCGCATCGCGATAAAGATCGGCCCCGGCATTCTCCATCGCGCCGGGCATGATCGGCGATGTGATCTGGTCCAGCTTGGGATAGGGGAAGGCATCGCCGAAATAGTCCTCGAGCAGTGCGACGATCTGCTTCGATCCTTCCAGCGCGAACGACAGCTTGCCGGCGTTCTGGCGAGTCGAAACGATGCGCAGCGGCAAGGGCTCAGCCCTTTGCGGTGTTGGCGGGGCAGCGCCTTCCACACTCGCGAACGGTCCGACCATAACCGCGACGAGATAAGTCGGCAGCGGGAGCGTCGGGGCGAAACGATGGACTTCCAGTCCGCCTTCCATCGCCTTCGAGATTTCCGGAGCGTTGCTGACAGCCTCAAGGCCGGGAGGCGTGCGCAGCGTGACGGTAAAGGGTGTTTTGAACGAAGGCTGGTCGAAGCCGGGAAATGCCGCGCGCGCATCGATCGACTGAAATTGCGTCCAGCTGTACCAGTCCTCATCCACCTTTACGCGGAACATGCCTGCCGGACTGTCATTGAACGCGGCATCGTATGCAAAGGACAAGGTGACGTTGCCTGCCGGCACAGCTTCGGGAAAGACAAGCACTGCAACGCCGGTCGGATCGGGCTGGTACCAATTGCCTTGCTGGACCTTGCCGCCAAAACTGGCGCTTGCCTTGTGCATGGTGAGGTCGCGGCCGTGGAGGACGATCCTCCGGCTGGGCGTCGAAAGGACCACGTCGATCTCGACCTTGCCGGAAAAGCGCGGCTGGGCTGGATCGACAGTAAGGTCGAGGCGGTAGGCGATCGGCCGCACCGCATCGGACAGCTGCCCCGGCGGCACTGCCAGCGTCTCCAGTTCGACCGAAGGGGCAGCGGCTGGCGCCTGGGCCTGTGCGCTTCCGTTCGCGGCGCACAGGACAAGCGCGGCAGCAATGAACAGGCGTGAAATCGGCATTCGCTTAACGCATCAACCCGCCAATGAGATTGCGCACGAAGCGGCCCGCCAGCGGTCCTGCCAGATCGGTCGCGATCGAACCCGCAGCCGACGAGGCTCCGGTCTTGATCGGATTTGCGCGGGACTTGCGGCCAGTGATGGACGCAGCCGCGATCGATGCGGCGGATCCGGCGATCGCCCCGGTCGCGCGCTTGAGCGCCTTGCTCCAGATCGAAGTGGTCTTGCGCGAGCGCTTGCGAACCTCCTCCTCGCCCTCCGCTTCCACCTCTTCGGCAGTGGCGGCGGCATCCGCAGCCTTCTGTGCCAGCACCTCCTCCGCGCTCTCGCGATCCACCGCCTCATCATACTTGCCCTCGAACGGGCTGATCGACCGGATGATGGCGCGCTCCTTGGCCGTCACCGGGCCCAGCCGCGAACGCGGCGGCGCGATCAGCGTCCGCTGGACAACGGATGGCGCGCCATCTTCCAGCAGCGTCGAAACCAGCGCCTCGCCCACCTTGAGTTCGGTGATCGCCTGTTCGACATCGAGATCGGGATTGATGCGGAAGGTTTCCGAAGCTGCCTTGATCGCCTTCTGGTCGCGCG
>JAGREL010000291.1 GCA_020446575.1 Novosphingobium sp.
AGCGGTCTTCCGCAAATTCGCTGAGTCATCATCCTGGCAGGAAATGGAGCGGGCCATGCGTGAACGCACGCCGGTCCATACCGAATGCTACTTGCCCGGTATCGACAAGTGGTTCGAACTGTATGGCGTGCCGGACGGCGACGGGCTGACGACGTTTTTCAAGAATATTACCGACCGCAAGCGGCTGGAGAAGAAACTCGTCAGCCAGGCGGACGATCTCAGGACGATACTCGATTCGATACCCGACATGGTCTGGTCGGCTGCGGGGCACGGGACGATCGATTACTTCAACAGGTCGTGGGCGCAATACGTCGGATTGACGAAAGAAGAGTTCGATACGGATTTTGACGAGCTGACCCGCAAATATTTTCATCGCGAAGATCAGGCACGGGTCGGTGAAATCTGGAACCGCTCGATAGAAACAGGCCAGATCTTCGAAATCGAGTTTCGCGTCCTTCACAATTCGGGTGAATACCGCTGGGCTATGGCGCGGGCGCAGCCGCATCGCGACAAGAATGGCACAATCGTGCGCTGGTACGGTACCTGCACCGATATCCACGAGCGCGTTCTTGCCGAAAACAAGCTCCGCCAAAGCCAGATCCTGCAAAGCAGTATTCTCGATGCGAGCGCCGACAGCATCAAGATCCTGGATCTGGACGCGACAATCCTGATGATCAATGCGCCGGGCGTTCGTGCCAAGGGCGCCAAGGATGCCTCCGACATTGTCGGAAATTACTGGATCGACTTCTGGCCCGCGAAGTACCGGGGCGCGGCCCGTCGCGCCGTCAGGAAAGCGCGGCACGGAGAGACCGCGCGTTTCATCGGCAGCTTCACTCTTCCGAAGGGTAAGTCCAAGTGGTGGGACGTAGTGGTGTCGCCGATCCGGGACGATGCAGGCGAGATCAAGACGCTGCTGTGCATTTCCCGCGATATCACCGAACAGCGCAAGACCGCCGAGCGGCTGCGGATTGCCAGCGAATGCGACTTCCTTACGTCACTTCCAAATCGGCGGGCCTTCGAGGCCCATCTCAAGAAGGTAACCGCCCGGGCCCGCGATAATGGCAGGAATGTTGGCCTGATGCTGCTGGACCTGGACCACTTCAAGCATGTCAACGACACGCTCGGCCATCTTGCCGGTGACCACCTCCTTCAGGTGCTCGCCAAGCGGCTGCAGGCCTGCGTTTCGGACTCGGGTTTTGTCGGCCGGCTCGGCGGAGATGAATTCGCCGTCGTGCTCGACGATATCCAGGATGAGACCGAGCTTATCGCCGCAGCCACCCAGGTGCTCGCCAAGATGGAACAACCGGTGACTTTCATCGGCAGGCTGATTCACGGCGGACTGAGTATCGGGTGCGCGATGTTCCCTCGTGATGCCGAGAACGCGCAGGATCTGCTCAAGCATGCCGACACCGCGCTGTACGATCTAAAGGCCAGCGGTCGCGGCGGCATCCAGATGTTCAACAGCGTGATGATGGAAGCGGCCGAGCGCTCGGCTTCTCAGCTTTCGCTTGCCCGTCGCGTTGTTCAGGATGATGCGGTGGAACCCTACTACCAGCCGAAAGTGCGGCTTGACACCGGCGAGGTTGCCGGTTTCGAAGCGTTGCTGAGGTGGTGGTGTCCGGGCAACGGCATTCAGCCACCCAGTTCGGTCTCCGAAGCCTTCAACGACTACGAACTCGCTACCAAGATCGGCGGGCTCATGCAGAATCGCATTTTTGAGCATATGGCCGAATGGTTGGATGCTGGCCTGGATTTGCCTCCGGTTTCGATCAACGCCGCTCCCGCCGAGTTCGCTCGCGACGACTATGGCGAGCGTATGCTGAGGAGCCTTGAGAGGCACGCGATTTCCCCTTCGCTGGTCGAACTGGAAATCACCGAGCATGTGCTTGTGCACCGCAGGTCGGAGCAGGTCGTCCGTGCGCTGCAATTGTTGAGCGACACCGGCATCAGGATCGCTCTGGACGATTTCGGTACCGGCCATTCCTCGCTGTCCTACCTGCGCGATTTCCCGGTCGACGTGATCAAGATCGACCGCTCCTTCGTCGGCCGCATGCTGACCAACAACACCATGCGGGCCATCGTGGAAGCCATCACGAAACTGGGGCCCAGCCTGTCGCTCGAAATCGTGGCGGAAGGGATTGAAACGCCGGAGCAGTTGCATGCACTGCGAGACATCGGTTGCGATCTGGGCCAGGGCTATCTCTTCGGCAAGGCAATGCATGCCGATGAAGTCGCGTGGCGGCTGGGATCGGCAAACTGGCCCTTTCGGATCGAATGACAGGCCGCATCATTTCCCAAGTGCCGTTCGGAATAGTTCCGGCGCTCGAAGTGCGACGCAGGGACAACCGCTGCGCGACCTTATTACCGACATGAAGCCGGCCTTGTGCCGGGTCTGAACCCGTCCCATAGTCCGCCCCGGCACAGGGAGCGGGGCAGGGGACAATGGGAAAGACGGCGACTGAATTCACCGCGCTGGTCGGTTTCGGCGATACCGCCGACGAGATGTTCAAATATCTTTCCTTCGAGGGCTTCGTGGTTCGGCCCGATACTCTCCGGCGTTTCTGCGAGCTGAGAAACCAGAATGTTGAATGGGTCGCCGCGCCGCGCGCAGCGCTGTGCGGGGGGCAGACGCAACATGCCGCCATGGCCAGGTCGATCGGGTAGGTCGGTCGGGTAGGTTCGAATAGGGAGAATGGAATGGGAGTGCTTGAAGGAAAGACCGCGCTGATCACTGGCGGTAGCAGTGGCATGGGCAAGTTCAGCGCGGGACTGCTCGCCCGGGACGGTGCACGCGTCGTGATCGTCGGGCGGCGTGAGGATGTGCTGATGAAGGCGCGCGACGAATTGCGCGCGCAAGTGCCGGGAGCGACCATCGAAGCCTTCGTCGGCGATGCCTCCGATGGAGACTCGGTGCGGGCCATGCTCGCCTATGCCCATGGCCTGGCCGGACGGCTGGATATCATCGTCAACTCGGTTGGCGGCGGCGATTACAAGCCGCTGCTGATGTTCCAAGAAGACGAAGTGATGGCCGAGTATCGCATCACCGCGCTCAGCGCCTTCATGCTCGCGCGCTACGGCGTGCCGCTGATGGGCGAAGGCGGTTCGATCGTCTGCGTCTCGTCCACCGCCGGCTACCGTTCCTGCGTGGGGCTCGGCCCCTACAACATGGCCAAGGCGGCACTGGAGATGTTCGTCAAGGTTGCCGCCGAGGAGTTCGGCAGCGCGGGCATCCGCGTCAATGCCGTACGGCCCGGCATGACCCGCGCCGAGGGCACAGCCGAGATGTTCGATGATCCGGCTCTGGTTCAGACCTTCGTCGACATCATCCCGCTTGGACGTGTCGGCGAATCGGAGGATCTCGCCAAGGTGATCCGCTTCCTTGCGGGCCCGGAGTCGGGGTGGGTGACCGGTCAGGTGTTTGCCGCCGACGGCGGGCAGGAACTCAAAGGTTTTCCGGATTCAAGCGACATGCTCGATCTGATCTACGGCAAGGACGTCATGGTTCAGGTGCGCGCCGGCAAGGCGCCCGGCTGATCGCTCGAGACGCCGGCTACCAGCGCACGCCCTCTTCCTTGGGCTTCCAGGCAATCGGGCGTTCGTATGACGGGTCGTCCTTGCTCCACTGGCCTTTCAGGAAGCCCTTGACGGCCTGCGAATAGACCCAGGTCGCGTCGCAATCGCCCGTCATCTCGATAGTGCAGCGCCGCGTGGCGATGCGCCATTCGCCGCCGCGCTTCTCGAGCTGGTCGATGTAGCGCCCGATGCCGAAGGACATGGTCTTGCCGTGGAGCCAGAACAGCCCGCCGATCACGTAGGATTCGCAATAGGCCTTGTCGCCGTCGATCTCGCACAGGTGGTTTGTGATGTTGTGACTGGTCTGGTTGAAATTCGCGCGATGGCCGGCATTCGCCATTTCCGGGTAGTCGGGCGCGAAAGTAACCACCGCGCCGTGCTCGTCGACGCCGTCTTCCCACCAGCAGCTGGCGATCTGTTCGATATCCTGCCGGTCGCGGGCGCGGGATTCGCGCTGGATGCAGTCGAGAATCTCCTGCCGGTCCGTGAGATGCCGTACTGTCGCCTTCAGCTCCGCCAGTTCTTCTTCGACGCTCATGCTTCCTCTCCTCCAGTCAGCCGGCTATATGTTCGTCACTGTGTTAGCGAAGCCGCCCGCCTGGTCAACGATAGCGTGAGTCCCGGCTATTCGAATTTCGTCATGTCCTCCCATGACGACCTTTCGATCATGCCGTAGGCGGTCTGTCCGTCCCAGCTGTAGCGGACGCCGCTCTGCTGCAGGCGCAGGCCCCACAGATGGTCCCGGCCAAGCTGGAAAGTCGCCAGTTCGGTTGCGCCCTCGATCCTTGTCGTGCCCAGCTCCGATTCCAGTTCGAAGGAGACGTCCTCGCCGCTGGCAACGATGTCCCGAAGCCAGGGAATCCTGGTGGCTCTGGCCCGGTGCATCTTCCCGTCCTGATAGACGAAGCCCTCGTTCCACGGGTCCTCGCCATCGTCGTGGACGGGCCTCGCCTCGAAGCCGGCGGCGCGTCCGTCGGGGAAAAGCACCGCTTGCCAGCAGTGGCCGCGCAGGAACAGCCCGTCGGTGCGCACGCTCCTGCGCTTGATGCGGCTGCCGACGACCTTGGCCGGGCGGCGCTCGCCGTCGACTTCCACTTCGCCTTCGCCGCGCAGCATCTGCTCGAAGCGCCATCCCAGGCCGATCGACGCGGCATCGCGCCGCTTGCCCTTGCCCCAGGTGGCGAATTTGCCGGGCGAGATATCCTGTTCGTTGGGCGGCACGGCCATGGTCAGCTCGAATTCGTATTTGAGCGGCACCAGTTTGGTATCGTCGACGGTCATCGCGATCTGGTCGGAGACGTGGGTGTCGATCACCATGCCGTCGAACGTTGCCAGCCAGCGTTCGAAGGGTTTCAGGCACTGAAAAGTGATCGGCCCGCCGCCGAGGATGGCGGGCTTGCCGTCCTTGTCGAACACGGAGGGCATCGGCCCCTGGCCGGAGCGCATCAGGATCCGCCCGTCGGCGAAGCTGAAGTTCGACTGGAACCGGCGGTTGTCCCAGCTCCACGGCTCGGCCTCCACGCCGATGCGCGGGATCGCGAAGGCACCGTTTTCCTCGAACAGCCAGTACGACGTGCCCTCGCGCACCCAGTCGAACGGAGGCGGGGGGGCTTCCGCCAGCATGTAATCGGCGTCCAGCGGCAAACTGCCTTTCATGATCGTACTCTCCATCGGTTTCCCGGCCTTTGTGATTGTCCGGCTTCCGGCCGGTACGGGCAGGGCCGCGGCGGCAGCGCCGGCGACCATGAGCGAAACCGCGTCTCGCCGTTGCATGCTCATTCCGAAAGCCTCCTAGCTCGAATAGGACGGATCGGTCCTGTCGCGCTTGCTGCGCAGCTGCTCCTGGGGGACCCAACGCTCTTTGACCGGGTCGACCCGATCGGTATCGACGACGACCATGCGATGGGAGATGCGCCACTCGCCATTGCGCCGCTCGTAGCGGTCGACATAGCGGGTGTTGACGACCAGGTCCCGCAGCGGACCGTTCTCGTCCGCCGCGACCCGGTGGAACGCGCGGGCGTAATGCTCCCCCCAGGCCGTGTCGCCGTCGACTTCGACCAGCTGGTTGCCGGTCATGTGGGTGGTCGAAAGGAAGGTCGGGCAGCCGGCCTTGCAATATTCGATGAAGCCATCAATTCCGCCGACATATTCGCCGTGGTCGTCTGTTGCGTCAGGGTGATAGCAGGACCGGATCAGGTCCCAGTCCATGCGGTCTATGCCGCGGCAATAGCGGATATGCACTTTCTTGATCGCGGCTTCGTCGAGTGCGCGCTGCAGCTCTTCTTCCATCGGCTGACTCTCCCCTGTCGTTTGTAGTGATATCGGATGATGCCATCCGGAGCGCGAAAATAAAGCCGGGACTTTGCACCGCCGGATTTCTGTTCCGGACATTTCCGGCTTCTTCGCAGAGCACTTATCGTGCCTGCCGGCCAGTTGCGGGCACCCGGCCTTGGACCTAATCAAGTCTGTGTGAATGTGTCGCCACGGGCGACCGGCTCAGGGTTGCCGCCGTCAGGCGAGCCACCGGGCAAGGAGATGGACGTGATGCCAACGGCAAGACCCGGGGAATGCATCGACACGGCTCCCCACATTGAAGAGATCGACTATTCCGACCTGAAGCTGCAGGTCACGACAGACCGCTATTATTCTCCCGAATATCACGAGCGTGAGCGCGAGCAGCTGTGGATGCGCGTTTGGCAAGTGGCGGCGCGCGCCGACGAATTGCCGGAGGCGGGCGACTGGATGGAATACCGCATCTTCGACCAGTCCTTCGTGCTTGTGCGGGGAAAAGACGGGCAGATCCGCGGCTTCGTCAACGCCTGCCGGCATCGCGGCAATGCCTTCTGCGAGGGCAAGGGGCACTCGCCACGTTTCACCTGCCCCTACCACAACTGGTCCTATGGTCTCGACGGCCAGCTTCTGGCGGTCGCCAAGCCGGATTTCGACGGCACCGTGGAGGAATTCGTCGGCAACAAGGATGAACTTGGTTTGATCCGGGTGCCGGTCGAGGTGTTCGCCGGCTTCATCTTCATCAATCCCGATCGCAATGCCCCGCCGCTCGCGGAATTCCTGGGCGAGGCCGGCCCCGTCCTCGAAGCTTTCCATCTGGACGAGATGGTGCCCGTGGGCATGAATGTCCGCGAGACCATCAACTGCAACTGGAAAGTGGTGATGGACGCTTTCTACGAGAGCTATCACGTCCAGGCCGTCCATCCCGAACTCATCCCGATCATGGATCTGTCGAAGGAACGCTATTGCCGTCTTGGCAATCACGGCGCGACCACGGTCCCCTTCCAGGGGACGGATGAGGCGGAAACCGATCACAGCAAACAGATCGAGGCGTTCAGAAATATCCCGAAGCCGAATTTTCCCGGCCTTGCTGAAGTTTTTCCGCGGTTCGAGGAACTGGTCGCTTCCTACAGCAAGCCAGATGGATCGCTGGCCTTTCCCGAAGGTATCTCCGGCCGCCTGCTTTTCCAGCAGGCCGCGCGCGAGTCCCTGACCGGCAAGGGGCTGGACGTCAGCGGGCTGACGGACAACCAGATGAGCGACTTCGAGTTCTGGTCGCTCTTCCCCAATGTCTACATTCAGCTTCGTGCCGGCGAATCCACCGTGATCATCGCCCGGCCGCATCCCGACGGCGATCCCAATCGCTGCTACTGGCGCGTGGCGCACTACATCTGGCTGCCGCCGGAAGAGCGCGACGCCCAGCGCACCGAGATGACCGATATTCCGGAAGGCGGCCATGTCCCCTATTTCCTCGCGCTGGAGCAGGACTTCAGCCAGATGGAAGATCAGCAGAAGGGGCTGCGCAACAGCTCGCTGACGCACATGACGCTGACCCGTCAGGAGCCGAAGGTCGCTCAGTTCCACACCGTGCTGGACTGCTGGATGGCATAATGCCGCCTCGCCGGAGGCGCTTGCCGAACCGGCCATCGTTCCCGCATAAGCCCCCGATGGCTTGATGAAATCCGGGGGAGAACCGTGGCCAGGATCGCGACCGGCATGTCGTTACTTTTGCTGCTGCTTGGCGGATGCAATTCGCAATACGACCATCCGGCTCCGCCGCGCGTTACGACAGCGCCGAAATTTCCGAGTCAGAATTCGACCCTTGCGGTGCCTATCGAACTTTCGCTCGACGATATTCAGCGCGGGCTTGAGCGCAGGACGCCGAAAAAGCTGTGGTCCATCGACGAACAGCGCAAGAAATGCGTGCCGGGCCAGCGCATCAAGGCTTTCGGCGGGCGGCTGAAGGTCACGCCCGATATCGGTTGCCGCATTGTCGGGCAGGTTACGCGGGGGCCGATCCGCCTTGCCGGGTCGGGCCAGCGCATCACGATAACGCTGCCGGTGAACGCGGTGCTGAGCGCGCGCGATGTCGGCGGCATTCTGAAGAGCGAGACGGCCGATGGCTCCGCCACCGTGCGCGCGGACGTGCGGCTCAGCGTGGATCGCGATTGGAACCCGCACGCCAAGGTCGACATTTCCTATGGCTGGACCGAGCCGCCGGGGATCGATTTCCTGGGCCAGCGCATCCGCTTCGTGAATCGGGCCGACAAGGAGCTGGCGAAAGTCATCGCCGGCCTTGAGCGCGACCTTCAGAAGGAGATCGCCAAGATCCGGATCAGGCCGCTGATCGCGGATGCCTGGAAAGAAGGCTTCACTGTCATCGAACTCAGTCGCGAGAAGCCGCCCGCCTGGATGCGCGTTACACCCAGCGGGCTCGGTTTTTCCGGCTACCGTGTCGCGGGCCGCCGCGTCGAGCTGACCATCGCTGCGCAGGCGGTGACCGAAACCTTCGTCGGCGACAAGCCGGCATTGCCGGCCCCGACGCCGCTGCCGCCCCAGCTGCAGACCGTCCAGAACGCGGGCATGCGCTTCTTCATTCCCGTCGTGGCCGACTATGCCCAGCTCGAGCCGGTCGTGCTGCGCGCCCTGCGCAAGCTGGCGCGGCGCGGCATCAGGCTGGAAGGCATCGGCCGGGTCGAAGCCAAGTTCGAGAAAGTCACTATCTACGCCACCGAAGACAACCGTCTGGCAGTCGGCATCGAAGCTCAGGTCGAGCCGGTGGGAGAGCGTTTCGGAACGCGCTTCGGCAAGGCCCATGGGCGCATCTGGCTGACCGGAGTGCCGGTGAGCACCGCCAATTCGCAGGTCGTCCGGGTGCGGAACCTCGAGATATTCGGAGGGGCCGATCGCATGGCCGCCGACCTGCTACTCCAGCTGATGTTGAGCGACAACGTCAAGCAGGAGATCGCATCGAGCCTCACCGAGGATTTCAGCAAGGACTACGACAAGGTGCTGGAAGCGGCCCGGCGGGCGATCGCCAGCCGCCAGGCAGGAGACTTCGAGCTGTCCGCGACGATCGACGAGGTAGACCATGACCTTGTCCAGGTGACCGGGGCGGGGCTGTTCATGCGCGTCGCGGCGACCGGCAAGGGACAGATCGTCTATTCGCCCAAATAATGCAGGACCCGCTCCCCGGCCGGCGCTGAATGCCGACAGGGCGATCTTCGTGGTTCACAATCTATATTCCATCGTATATAGATACTGCCAAGGCCGGTTTGAGAAGGCCATTCTTTTGAGGAAGAACGACCTTTGGAAAATCGCATCGGCCAACCAGTCTCGAAATTTGCCTGCCGCATTCGAACGATTCCCGCGGCGCTGGGCAAAATCGCCATCCTGCTCGCGTCAAGCAGCTCTTTTTCCGGCGTAGCCCTTGCCGAGGATTCCTCTACCGGCCCCTGGACGCTGCAGCAGGCGCTCGGCGATCCCGAGGGCCTGACCGTCTCGGGCAGCATCCGGGTTCGCTACGAGGCGATCGGCAATCAGTTTCGTCCGGGGCTGAACCGCAACGACGACATCGTCCTGCTGCGTACCGACCTCTTTGCCGAATACGACACCGGGCCGGTCCGTATCGGCGCCGAGCTGCAGGACTCCCGTGCCTGGTCGACTGACCGTGGCAGCTCGGTCGGCACCGGCGAAGTGAACGCGCTGGAACTGGTCCAGGCCTATGCCGGCTTTGATCTGGACGATGCGCTCGGCGAAGGAACGGATACGAAGCTGGACCTTGGCCGTTTTACCATGAATCTCGGTTCGCGCCGGCTGGTGGCCCGCAACAATTACCGCAATACCACCAATGCCTTCACCGGAATCAATGCGCGCTTCAGGGGGCATGGCGGTACTGCGATCTCGCTGTTCTACACGCTTCCCCAGGTGCGTTTGCCCAACGACAAGCCGGGGATTCTCGACAATAAAGTGAAGTGGGACAGGGAAAGTTTCGATCTCGTGTTCTGGGGCGCGTACCTCTCCGCCCGGCCGATCGGTGATGCCGGAACGGTGGAGGCCTATTTCCTGGCGCTCGATGAGGACGACAGCCCCGACCGGTCTACGCGTGACCGCCATCTCTTCACGCTTGGTGCGCGCATCGATCGTTCCCCCGTAACGGGCAGGCTCGATTACGAGCTGGAAAGTGCATACCAGTTCGGCACTATCCGTGCGGGAATCTCCCCGGCTGCCGAAAAGCTCGATGTCTCGGCCTATTTCGTCCATGCCGAGGCGGGATACCGCTTCCCTGGCCCGTGGGCCGCGCGGATCTCGTTCCACTATGATTTGGCGTCGGGTGACGGGCCCGGCAAATCCTGGGGCAGGTTCGATACGCTGTTCGGCGCGCGTCGCGGGGAATTCGGGCCGACCAGCCTTTTCGGCGCGCTCGGCCGCGCCAATATCAGCTCGCCCGGCGTGCGGGTTGAAGTCAGGCCGGGCAAGCGCTGGGATGTCTTTGCCATGTACCGCGCGGCCTGGCTTGACAGCGCGATCGACAGCTTCTCGAGCACCGGCGTGCGCGATCCGGCCGGGGAGGCGGGCAAGTTCGCGGGTCACCAGCTGGAAGGCAGGATCCGTTACTGGATCGTTCCTGGCCAGTTGCAGTTGGAGGCTGGCGCGGTGCTGCTGACCGATGGCGGTTTCCGGAAGCGTGCGCCCAACGCCAATGGATTTGGCGATCCGCATGGCGGCTATGTCTCGCTGAGCGCAAATTTCTGATCGCCGCGAAAGTTCGCTTCTCGCGTTCGCCGCGAGGCGCTCCCCAGCTTCGTCGCCGCAGCGATGCCTTGCCCGCAAGGGTTCCACAAACCGCAGCAACGATGTAAATTGAAATTTGTTTTGATTGCCATCCGCTTTCGGATCGGGAACAATGTTCTCAACCCGAATCAATCTGACCCAGAACGGGAAGAGGAAATGATATGCAGATGAATGATATGGTGATCATCAGCGTCGATGATCACATCACCGAGCCGCCCACGGTTTTCGACAACCAGCTCTCGGGCGAGGACTATGCCACCGCGCCCAAGCTGAAGGTCGCGGGCGACGGCGCCAACTACTGGGAATACCAGGGCAAGCGGATGCGCAACGTGGCGCTCAATTCCGTGACCGGCCGCGTGCGCGAGGAATACGGCTTTGAGCCCACGCACCTCGACCAGCTGCGCAAGGGCTGCTGGGACGTGGACGCGCGCGTCGGCGACATGGACGTCAACGGCTGCGCCGCCAGCCTCAACTTCCCGAGCGTTGCCGGCATCGACGGCGGCCTGTTCATCAAGGCCGAGGACAAGAAGATGGCGCTCACCCACATGCGCGCCTACAACGACTGGCATATCGACGAATGGTGCGGTGCGCATCCGGGCCGTTTCGTTCCGCTCGGCATCCTGCCGCTGTGGGACATGGACGAGACCGCCAAGGAAGTCCGCCGCCTCGCCGATAAGGGCTGCTTCGCCGTTACCATGAGCGAGAACCCGACCGTTGGCGGCATGCCGGGCATCCACACCGGCTATTACGAGCCGCTGTTCAAGGCCGTGACCGAAACCGAAACCGCGATCTGCCTGCATATCGGCACCGGCAACGTTGCGCCGCACTGCTCGCCCGAATCTCCGGCCGAGGCCAACATCACGACGATGCCGGTGGCTGTCGCTTTCGGTGCGGCCGACTGGATCAACCTCGAGGCGCTTAACCGCTATCCGACGATGAAGGTCTGCTTCTCCGAAAGCGGTATCGGCTGGATCCCCTACCTCCTCGAACGGGCCGACTACAGCCATGCGCAGCACAACGCCTGGACGCATTCGAAGCAGTATCTGAGCGCCGACAAGCCCAGCGATGTTTGGCACCGGCAGTTCTACAGCTGCTTCATTGACGATGCCTATGGCCTCAGGAATATCGATCTCATCGGCGAAGACACGATCATGTACGAGATTGACTATCCGCACTCGGACGCACCGTGGCCGAATGCACCGGAAGTCCTGTGGAAGTCCGCCCAGCATCTGACGGACGAACAGATCGACAAGATCACGCACCTCAACGCGATGAAGGCGTTCAAATTCCCGATGTTCGACAAGATTCCGAAGGAAGAGCTGACCGTCGGCGCGCTCAGGGAAAAGGCCAAGGCTGCCGGTGTCGATACCACGCCGATCTCGTCGGGCGGCGCCGCGCCGCTGGCTGCGGGCGAAAAGCCCCGTCCGGTCACCTCCCAGGACGTCATGGACATGTACATGAAGCATGCACAGGCCGCGTACGAAACGGCCTGAGCTTCGCGGAACCGTAATCGGAAAGGGGCCCGTTTGGGCCCCTTTCTTTTTGCGGAAGCGTACGCCGCCACGTTTGCCGCGAATCTTCGCCAGCCGGATCGCCTTCGGCCGATCATGGTGCAATGCAGCAAAGCAAGGGTGGGGTAGCGTTGAATCCTCACGGATTTAGGGTTAGCTCTTGCGGCCATCCATATTGCATTGCACAATCCTGCAATGCGCATTGCCATCGTCGATGAGAGTCCCGCGCGCGCGTCGGTGATTCAGGAAGGCCTTGCCGAACTCGACGACTGCGAGATCTTCGTGCTCTCGGGGCGCGACCGGCTGCTTGCGCAGATCGGCGAGATCGCGCCGGACATCGTGCTGATGGACCTCGGCAACCCGTCGCGCGACGTGCTCGAGGAATATTTCGCCGTCAGCCGGGTCCTGGATCGGCCGATTGCCATGTTCGTCGACGAATCGGACGAGGAATCCATTGCCGCTTCGGTCGAGGCGGGCGTGTCGGCCTATGTCGTCGATGGACTTGCCGCCAGCCGCATCCGGTCCCTGCTGGACCTTGCCGTGCGGCGTTTCCGGGCCTTCGCGCGCCTCCAGGCCGACCTCGCCGAAGCCAGGGGCCGGCTCGCCGAGCGCGAGGCAGTCGACAAGGCGAAGCGCATTCTCATGGACAGCCGGGGCCTGCCCGAACCGGAGGCCTACGCCGAGTTGCGCCGCACGGCGATGAACCAGGGACGGCGCATCGCCGACATCGCCGAAGCGTTGATCACCGCTCATGAACTGATGGGAAGGACGTGATGAAAACCGAGATGAACATCGGTTTCCTGCCGCTGGTCGATGCCTGCCTGCCGATTCTGGCACAGGAACACGGCTTTGCCGAAGAGCAGGGCCTGACGCTCCGTTTGGTCAAGGATGTCAGCTGGGCCACGGTGCTGGACCGCCTGCTGTATGGCCACAGCGACGCGGCCCATCTGGTGGCGCCGCTGGCGATCGCCACCACGCTCGGTCGCGGGCGGCCGGCGCAGCCGCTCTCGGTGCCCTTCGTGCTGGGACTGAACGGGAATGCGATCACCATGCGGCCGGAGCTTGCCGCACGTGTGAGTCCGGCCGGGCGGCTGGGAGATCCCGCGATTGTCGGCGCCGCTCTTGCCGAAATCGCTCTGGCGAGAGCTGCCGCGGGCAATCCCATGCGCTTTGGTGTCGTGCATCGCTATTCCAGTCACAACTACATGATGCGCTACTGGCTCGCGGCCTGCGGTATCCGGCCGGACAAGGACGTTGAGATCGCGACGGTGCCGCCGCCGTTCTGTGCGGATGCGCTGGCCGCCGGCGAAGTCGATGCGATCTGCGTGGGCGAGCCGTGGAACAGCGTGGCGGTTGAGCGGGGAGCCGGTGTGATCGTGCTCGCCACTGCCCAGCTGTGGCGGCGCGGCGTCGAGAAGGTACTCGCCTTTCGCGAGTCGGTGATGGAGCAGCAGCGCGGTTCGGTCGAGGCACTGATTCTCGCCTTGCGCAAGGCAGGGGCACATTTCGTCGATCCGGATAACTGGGAGGCCAACGCGGCGATTCTCGCGCGAAAGGAATACCTCGACGGTGACGCGCGGCTGATCAAGCGGGCGATCTCCGACCGGTTGTTGCTGGCCCAGGGTCAGGAGACCGTGCACTTCCCGGATTTCATGTTCCAATACCGCGAGGCGGCGAATTTTCCGTGGGTCAGTCAGGCGCAGTGGTTCTACACCCAGATGGTGCGCTGGGACGGCCTCGAATTCGATCCCGCCGAAGCGCAAAAGGCCGCGCAGGTGTTTCGGCCGGATGTATACCGCAGTGCATTGGCGGGGACAGGTGAGCCGCTCCCGGGAGCCAGCTCGAAGGTCGAAGGCAGTCTTTCCGGGCCTCTCGCGGTGTCCATGCAGCAGGGTGATATGGTTATGACAAATAACCGTTTTTTTGATGGCTTGGTGTTCGATCCGGAAGATCTTCCGGGGTATCTTGCAAAGCTGCCCTGAGGGGAAATTTTTGCTGCGTCGCAAAAAGGGGGTTTACGCGGCACGGCAGAATCGATTACTCAGAGAGCAGCAGAGGCGATGTGGCCCAAGGGTGGGCAACACCGAGTCGCTCTGCTGAACACTTACATTTGAGTGGCAATGGCGCCGCCCGATCTGGTCCTCAGGGATCATGTCGAGGCGGCTTTTTTCGTTGTCGCAAACGCAGACGGGATTGAACATTTTATGGTCAAGGATCGGGGATTTCGGTTCGACAGGCGAGGCTTCGCTGCGGCACTGCTGGCGGCTGTCGCGCTCGCCGGATGCGGCAAGGGCGCGGATTCGTCTTCCGGTGATGCAGTTGCTCCCGCCGCCGTGGCAGGCGCGGTCGAGAAGCCAAATCTGAAGTTCGGCTTCATCAAGCTCACCGA
>JAGREL010000292.1 GCA_020446575.1 Novosphingobium sp.
GCGCCATCAGCAGCCAGCAGCAGCCCACGCACCATGTGCCGTGAAGCACCCCCATCCGCAGGGCGCCGGTCCAGCCGGGCCGGTAGTGCCGGCTGAGGAATTGCGCGGGATTGCGGCAGTGGCGCAGGCACACGTCCTTCAGCGGGCTGAGCTGGTAAAGCCCGGCGAGGATCAGGATCGCGGCGGAGAGCCAGCGGCTTTCGGAAGCCATCAGCATCGGAGCGAGCAGGCCCGCGCGCTCCAGCAGCAGCTGCAGCACGGTCGCCGCCAGCGAAAACGCTCCCCAGGCGGCAAGATAGCCGGCAAGGAAGCTTTCCGTGGCCGGCCGGACCTGCGCCTGCCCCTGAACAGCCGCGCGGGCGTAAAGCAGGATCGTCGGAGCGGCGGAGGGGAGCATCATCGCCACCATCATGATCCACCACATGGAGAAGGTGAGCGCGAAACGCGTTGCCGACCACGCCATCGCCGGCTCCATCACCGCCCCCATTCCCCTGTCCATCGCCATGCCGGGCATTGAAGCTTCCCCGGCTGGAAAGGGCGACAGGGAGACCAGCGGGTCCATTCCCATTCCGGCGCCGGCGAGGAGCCAGACCCAGGCGAGAAGCGTCAGCAGCACAAGCGCCGCAATCGAAACGGCGCGGTGGCGGCGCAGCACCGCCTCCAAACCAGAATCCATCAGGCCCTGACGACGCCGTGGCTGTCGAGATGCAGATGGGCGAACTGGCCGTAGCTCGCGGCATGCTCCAGCTTCATCGGCGCGATCGACCGGCTCGTGCCGGAACCGATCTCCGCCACTTCATATTCGAAGCCCTCGGGCAGGCGGATCTGGGCACGGACCTCCGAACCGTCGACGGGGCTGCGGATCGGTTCGCCGTCCATTTCGACATGGTTCGCGATCCGCAGACGGCCCTTGCGGCCTTCGACGTCAACTTCGAAATCGATGGGCACGAAGCCCGGCTCGTGCATTGTCTCGATTGTCGAGGCGAAGACCGCGAAAACGGTCGCGAAAGGATCGGTATCGCCGCCGGTCATGATGGTGAGCAGGGCATTACGCTGCGCCTCGCTGGCACGTTCGTCGACAAAAGCCGCAGCTTCGCCCTTGCCTTCGTGAATCGGGCCGGGCCAACTGAAGACGGCAGCGATATTGAGGCCCGAAAGATCGGTATCGCCGTGGTGGCCCTCGTCGATCGCCATGCCGAACACGGCCTGGCAGTTGCCTTTGTCGGGCAGACCGCCAAACTGGCAGTTGCATCCGTAGTCGCAATTGCAGTTGGCGAGCTCTCTGCCTTTCAGCATCCAGTAGGTCATCGCGCGATCTCCACTCAACGGTGCCGCTGCGACCCGACGCGGCGGGATTAAAGGCGTTCCCCCAATAGCACGAGACGACGAAAAAGGGGAGGCAGGCCGTCTGCCTCCCTTACGCCGATATCAGACGATCTCGCCGATCTCGGTCCCGCACTCGTAGACTTCGCCGGCAGCCGCCTTGTGGACGAGCTTGCCGGAAGCAGGCGCTTCGATCTCGCGAGAGGTCTTATCGGTTTCGAGGAGGTAGATCACGTCTCCCTCCTTCACCTCACCCCCGTCAGCGACGACCCACTCGGCAAGAGTGCCCTCCTGCATGGACATCTCCAGCTTGGGCATGGTCAGCAAAGTAGACATAAGCGTTTGTACCTTCGTTCGTCAGGATTTCACCACGTCCTTCGCGCGCGCCACGATGTGGGCAGCGCCCGGCACCTGGCTGAACTCGATGGCATTCGAATAGGCGATGGGCGCATAGGCGGCTCCGACGCGCGTGGCCGGGGCCTTCAGTTTGTCCCACAGTTCCTCGTTGATGGTGCTCGCGATTTCGGCACCGTAACCGCAGAACTCCACTGCCGCATGGACCACGATCGCACGACCGGTCTTCTTCACCGATTCTAGCACGCGATGATAATCGATCGGCATCAGCGAACGCAGATCGACGACTTCGGCGCTGATGCCTTCCTTGGCAAGCTCCTCGGCGGCCGCCACGGCCTGGTTGAGCATCCAGCCATAGCTGATCAGAGTGACGTCCGTGCCTTCGCGTACGACCTTGGCCACGCCCAGCGGGATCGAATATTCGTCGACCGGCACTTCGCCCTTGAGCGTGTAGAGCAGCATCATCGATTCGATCATGATGCAGGGATCGGGATCGTTGATGCAGGAGGTGAGCAGGCCCTTCGCATCGACCGGGTTGGACGGATAGACGACCTTGAGGCCAGGCGAATGCAGCAGCCAGGCTTCCATCGACTGCGAGTGCTGGGCGCCGAAGCCGCCCATGCCGCCGCCTGCCTGGACGCGGATCGTCATCGGCGCATGCGTGGCCGAACCCGACATGTAGCGCTGCTTCGCGGCGTGGTTGTAGATCTGGTCGATGCAGACGCCGAAGAAGTCGGTGAACATGATTTCGGCAATCGGGCTCATCCCCGCGATCGACGAGCCAAGCGCCGCGCCGATGATCGCCTGCTCGGCGATCGGGGTTGGGCGAACGCGGGTTTTGCCGAATTCGGTCTGCAGGCCCTTGTTCGTGCCGAACACGCCGCCATGCGGATCGCCGACATCCTCGCCGAGAATGAAGACTTCGGGGTTGTTCTTCATGGCGATGTGCTGCGCGT